>CANRZC010000294.1 GCA_947644185.1 uncultured Acetatifactor sp. | reverse complement strand
GGGCAGGAGATTCCGCCTAGGCGCAGAGTTACCACTTGCCAGAAGTGCGTTCGCACCGGAGACATTGAGAATGTGGGTAAAACGGCCAGGCATTTGACTTTCTTTGAAATGCTGGGGAATTTTTCCTTTGGGGATTATTTCAAGCATGAGGCCATCCATTGGAGCTGGGAGTTTTTGACAGAGGTAGTGGGCATGGATCCAGAGCGTCTGTACCCTTCTATCTACTGTGAGGATGATGAGGCTTTTGACATCTGGACAAAGGAAGTGGGCGTGCCCGCAGAGAAGATCACTCGTTTCTACCGGGATGAGGACGGAAAATGCGACAATTTCTGGGAGCATGGCGCAGGCCCCTGCGGTCCCTGCTCTGAGATTTACTACGACAGGGGAATCAAGTATGGCTGTGGAAAGCCTGACTGTAAGGTGGGCTGCGACTGTGACCGGTTTATGGAGGTGTGGAACAATGTGTTCACCCAGTTTGACAATGACGGTCATGGAAATTATACAGAGCTTTCCCAGAAGAACATTGACACAGGCATGGGACTGGAGCGTCTGGCTGTAGTGGTACAGGACGTGGACTCTGTGTTTGACATTGATACCATGAAGGCCATTCGGGATAGAATCTGTGCCATTGCAGGGGTAGAGTACGAGACAGATGCCAAAAAAGACGTGTCCATTCGCCTGATTACGGATCATATCCGTTCCACTACCTTTATGATCAGCGACGGGATTCTGCCCTCCAACGAAGGTCGTGGCTATGTGCTGCGCCGCCTGATTCGCCGTGCGGCAAGACATGGCAGACTCCTGGGCATTCAGGACAAGTTCATGGCCTCCTTAAGTGAGACAGTAATTAACGAAAGTAAAGATGGCTATCCAGAGCTGGAGGAAAAGAGGGCATTTATTCTGAATGTGCTCACCCAGGAGGAGGATAAATTTGACAAGACCATCGACCAGGGCTTAAGCATCTTAAGCCAGATGGAAGCGCAGATGAAGGAGGATGGCAGTACAGAGCTGTCCGGGGAGAATGCCTTCAAGCTCTACGATACTTACGGATTCCCCATGGATCTGACCCAGGAGATTCTGGAGGAGAAAGGGCTTACCATTGACGAAGCCGGTTTTGGTGTATGTATGCAGCGGCAGAAGGAGATGGCCCGCAAGGCCCGTAAAGTCACCAATTATATGGGGGCGGATGTGACGGTGTATGAATCCATAGATCCGGCCATTACCACCCAGTTTGTGGGCTATGACAGACTGCAGCACAATGCAAAGGTGACCGTGCTGACCACAGAAGACGCGCTGGTGGAGGCTTTGACAGACGGCCAGGTGGGCACTGTCATTGTGGAGGAGACGCCCTTCTATGCCACCATGGGTGGACAAAATGCAGACACAGGTGTCATTGAGACTGCGGACGGCAGCTTTGAAGTGAAGGATACGGTGAAGCTTTTAGGCGGCAAGGTAGGCCATATCGGCACTGTCACAAAGGGTATGATAAAGGTGGGTGACATTGCCACCCTCACTGTGGATGCTGCAAGGAGAGGGGATACCTGCAAGAATCACAGCGCTACCCATCTGCTCCATAAAGCATTGCGGGAGGTGCTGGGGACCCATGTGGAACAGTCCGGCTCCTATGTGGACGGGGAGAGATTGCGGTTTGACTTTAGCCATTTTGCGGCTATGACCAAAGAGGAACTGGACCGTGTGGAAAAAATCGTCAATGAGCAGATTGCAGCGAATTTGCCTGTGGTGACCCAGGTGATGAATATCGAGGATGCCAGGAAGACCGGGGCCATGGCGTTGTTTGGAGAGAAATACGGCGAGGAAGTCCGGGTGGTAAAGATGGGGGATTTCTCCACGGAGCTGTGTGGCGGTACCCACGTGGCCAATACAGGTAGTATTTCCGCATTCAAGATTTTGTCTGAAAATGGCATTGCAGCCGGTGTCCGCAGGATTGAGGCCCTGACAGGAAATGGAGTATTTACTTATTATAAAGGACTGGAACAGACGCTGGAGGAGGCTTCCAAAGTGCTGCGGGCCACACCTGCTACTTTGGTGGAGAAATGTGAACATTTGACAGCAGAGGTGAAAGCGCTTTCCTCTGAGTTGGAGTCACTGAAGGCCAAAGCGGCAAAGGAGGCTCTGGGGAATGTAATGGACAATGTAACAGAAGTGAAGGGCGTGAAGCTTCTTGCTGCCAGTGTGGAGAACGTGGACATGAACGGCCTTAGAGACCTGGGCGATCAGTTGAAAGATAAGCTGGGTGAGGGTGTCATTGTGCTACTTTCCAGCGCAGGCGGGAAGGTAAATATGATTGCCATGGTCACTGAGGGAGCGCTTGCAAAGGGAGCCCATGCGGGGAATCTCATCAAAGGTATCGCTGGAAAGGTAGGCGGTGGCGGTGGCGGACGCCCCAATATGGCACAGGCCGGCGGCAAGAACCCAGAGGGGATCCCGGAATGTATTGCGGAGGCTATTAAGGTGCTGGAGAATCAAATCAAAATATGAGATTTCATATGAAGAGGAAAAAGAGAGGGAGCTGCCACAAGCACCCCTCTTTTTTGATGGTTTATTTTTCATTTATTGGACATACTGAGAGGGAAGAAATAAACTTACAAGAGGAGTAAAAAATGGAAAGAAAAACAGTAAGAAAACGTTGGGTAGCACTCCTGACGGCACTGATATTCATCATCGTGCCTATCATGAAGCCCTACAAGCAGGCAAAGGCGGCAGATGGCAGTGCAGTGGCTGCACAGGCTGGAACTGTGGAAGAGCCTACAACAGAATGGCTGGTTATGTCAGAGCGACTGGACAGGGCAATCCAAAATGGCATAGGCCAGAATGTAAATTTTATAGTGGGGAATCATTTCCAGATTCCAACAGATATTTTGAGAAAATTGGTGGGAAAGCATGCTACCCTGGCTTTGCACACCAACAATGATGTGGCATTCAGTATAAGCGGCGGAGAAATTTATCAAGCGAATACAGGATTTATAGTGGATGTATCCTTTGAAGCTGTGATTCCAGATGGGGTGAAGGCCCAGATTCCAGGAAGCTATATTCGAAAGGAGTTTTCCATGGAGCGCAAGGAAGCCTATCCATGCTGCCTAAACGTGCATTTGGCTCTTGGCAAAGAAAATGCTGGGAGACACGCTGTCCTCTATGTTTACGATGAGACAGGCGGTGCGATGAGACAGGAAGGAATCTTTCGAATCAATGGTCAGGGCCAGGCTATGTTCCCACTAAAGCGCGGAGATGAATATGTGGTGTCGGTCTACGGAGGCTACACGGTGAAGCCGGGAGATACGCTGTCTCATATCGCAGCGCGAAGCAGCGTCAGCGTACAGGCGCTGATGAAGGTTAATCCTCAGATTAGAGATGCGGATCTGATCCAACCCGGACAAATGATAAATTTGCCTGACTAGCGGAAAACACTCGTTTTCACTTTGTGGAAAGCGGGTGTTTTCTTTTTCGACTTTTTTGATTATAATCTTGTGGATTATCCTGCTAGGAAGTATAATGAAATTGTCTTTTATAGGATTGTATAGGCT
>CANRZC010000293.1 GCA_947644185.1 uncultured Acetatifactor sp. | reverse complement strand
GCATTTGCGCTGGAGGATGTAAAATCAATGTTTTGCAACTGGGCAAACGACCCGGAGGTGACCAGATTCTTGACATGGCCTACCCACACATCGGAGGAGGTGACACAAAAGGTGGTTGCCTCCTGGGTGGAGAAGAATGACGACCCTGCATATTATCAGTGGGCCATTGTGTGGAAGGAAACCATGGAGCCCATCGGAAGCATTTCCGCAGTGCACTGGAACGAAGATATCTGCGAGGTGGAGATTGGCTATTGCATCGGAAGGCCATGGTGGCACCGGGGCGTGACCACAGAGTGCTTCTCGGAGGTCATCCGATTCTTTTTCCAGGAAGTAGGAGTGAATCGGATTCGGGCAAGGCATGATCCGAACAATCCTCACAGCGGAATGGTCATGAGAAAGTGTGGGCTGCTCCATGAAGGGACTCTGCGCCAGGCAGACCGGAACAACCAGGGGATCTGCGATATGTGTGTCTATGGAATCCTGCGCAGTGATTATGAGGCGGAGCGAGAAAAGTAAAAATCAATAGAACAAAAGCATGGAAAGTGTGCTTGACATTCCGAGGAATTCGTGTATAATGTAAAATATACTTTCCATAAAGCACGTGGAAGAAAGGCATAACAAATCAACCCATGAGGCCCCAGGGAGCGTCCTGTAGGCAGAAAAGCCCAGTTCCCGTTATACCAAGGATGCCTGGGCAGGGGGCGTGATACAGGAGGAGAGACATGAAGAACCGCCTGGAAGAAATTCGCAAAGATCGGGGTATCAAGCAGGAAGATCTGGCTATTGCTCTGGAGGTCTCAAGGCAGACCATCAGTTCGCTGGAGAACGGCCGGTACAATCCATCCATTCTGCTGGCTTTCAAGATAGCGCGATATTTCCATATGGCCATTGAGGATATCTTTATTTACGAGGAGGAGCAGCCATGAGATGGAATAAGAACACGACAAAGAAGAAATGGAGCCTGGCAGTGGGAATCTGTGGAATATTGCTCCTGCTGTCCGCTGTTTTGACAAAGGATTCTATGCCGGACAAGGTGGCAGGGATTATGGTTGGGCTGGGATCTGCATCTTTCGTTCTGGGGGTGGTGCACTTTCTCATAGGCCTTTATGAGGAGCAGCATCCCGAACAGCATAAGTTAAATGAGATAGAGGCGAAAGACGAGCGCAATGGGGTTATCCGCTGCCGGTCACAGGCTGCTGCGGGGACTGTCCTGCAATGGGCGCTTATCGGCGCTGCCTGGGTTTGCATTCTGGCAGATGGGCCTCTGTGGTTTACCCTTTCCGCTGTGGGGGCTTTCGGCGGGAAAGTGCTGCTGGAATTTGCTCTGGCACAATACTATGGACGCAGAATGTAACTGTGAACAAAAGGAGAGGCACAGCAATGAAATTTATCATCCAACATTTATCCAAGCACTATGAGAAAAAGGAGGTCCTGCGGGACATAGACTTCACCTTTGAGGAGGGGAAAATCTACGGCCTCCTGGGCCGCAACGGCGCAGGTAAGACCACGCTGTTCAATTGCATCAATCGGGATGTGAAAGCGGACGGCGGCGAATTCTTCCTGGAGACGGACACCGGGCGGCGGGAGCTTATGGCAGAGGATATCGGATATGTGCTCTCTACACCTACGGTGCCGGAATTCCTCACAGGCAGGGAATTCTTAAAGTTTTTCATAGAGATCAACCAGAAAGCAATCGGGCAGCTAAGACCCTTGGACGAGTATTTCGCATTCATGGGCATTGCCCCGGAGGACAGGGATAAGCTGCTAAAGGATTACTCTCACGGCATGAAGAACAAGATGCAGATGTTAGTAAACATTATCGCAAAGCCCAACATCCTGCTACTGGATGAGCCATTGACGTCCCTGGATGTGGTAGTGGCGGAGGAGATGAAGCAGCTTTTGCGCTCCCTGAAACAGGATCGCATTACGATTTTTTCCACCCATATTCTGGATCTGGCTCTGGATCTGTGCGATGAAATCATTTTGCTAAACCACGGGGAGCTGGAGGTGGTGGAGAAGAGCCATCTGGACGGTGAGGAATTCCGGGAGAAAATCATCGCTGCTCTGCGGGAACAGCCATAATACTGCAAAATCAGACAGATGCCCATCTGATGGGCAGGAGGTATCAGCTTGAAAAAAACACTCATTTTGTCCTTTTCCATAAAAAATACATACCGTGTCAACAGTATCCTGTATTCCCTGAAGCAGATTCCCCTGGTGAAAAGAATACTGCCAGAGGCTCTCTACGGAATGCAGTGGCTGAAGATTCTTGTCAATGTGATTTCTGTGATCTGGGAGGTGGTTTCCGTATTTTTGGGGAAATGCCTGTACCTACTTTTCATGGTCTTTGGGCCATGTCTGCTGTACAAGGGGATTCCTCAGGGGGAGAGCTTCCTCCATATTCTTTTGTTTCTGACTATCATTGGCGGTTTCGCCAATACCACGCTTTTCAATCCCACAAAGGATAAATACTATGCTATTATTTTAATGCGGATGGATGCCAGGGAATATACGCTGGTAGGCTATGGATATTCCATTTTAAAGATAGTGGTAGGATTTTTACCTTTTTTCCTACTGTTTGGCCTGCCCAGTGGTGTCCCGCTGTGGATCTGTGCCCTGCTGCCATTTTCTATAGCGGGATATAAGCTGACCTATGTGGCGTATACACTGTGGGATTATGAGCGCCATGGGAATGTCTATAATGAAAACAAGCTTGACAGATTTCAGTGGCTGGAGACAGCCTTGCTTTTGGCTGCAGCTTACGGGCTGCCTGCTTTTGGATTCGCACTGCCCATATGGATTCCTGTGGCGCTGGCGTTAATCTTTGTCCCCCTGGGAGTGGTCAGCATTCCCAGAATTTATAGGTTCGGAGCGTACAGGGAGATTTGCAGGGTTCTCCTATCTGAGACCATGTCCCAGATGGATGTGGCAGCCCGGAATGTGCGGACTACAAAGCTGGCCAATGAGAAGAGGATTTCCGCGGATGTCTCCATTACCAGCAAAAAGAGCGGCTTTGAATATCTCAATGAACTCTTTGTCAAGCGGCATCGCAAGATCCTCTGGAAGTCGGCGGAAAGGATTTCTTATGTGTGTGTATTCCTGATTCTCGGGGCATTTCTCATCCTATTCCTGAAACCGGAGCTTAAGCCCATAGCCAACAAGCTGGTTATGACCTGCCTGCCGTATTTCGCCTTTATCCTTTACACCATCAACCGGGGCACAGGCTTTACCCAGGCGCTGTTCATGAACTGTGATCACAGCTTGTTGACTTATGCCTTCTATAAAAAGCCTGGTTTTGTGCTGAAGCTGTTTCGGATACGTCTGCGGGAAATTATGAAGATCAACGCGGTTCCTGCACTGATTATAGGTCTGGGCTTGGCGCTAATACTCTTCGTATCTGGCGGAACCCAACAGCCGATTAATTACATCATTATAGTGGTATCCATGGTCTGTATGAGCCTATTTTTCTCTGTGCATTACCTGACCATCTATTATTTACTGCAGCCATACACGGTGCGCACGGAATCCAGCAGTTCCACGGAAGTTAATGACACACAGC
>CANRZC010000292.1 GCA_947644185.1 uncultured Acetatifactor sp. | reverse complement strand
CAAAGGAATAGACGAATACGTCTATCAAAGGATATACCATAAAAAAGCCGAGAAAAAGCATTGCTGGCAATAAGTACAGCCAGCCCTTCAGGCTTCCAAAGCGGGCTTTGCCCATAAACTTCTTTTTTTCCATTTTTCCACTTCTCATGTCATGCTCCTATCTTCAAAGACAATTCGCTTTTCTGACTCTTGATCAAAGAGGAACACCTTGCGGGGGTTCAAGGAGAACCTGACTTGAGGCGCCTGCGGGGAAACCTGCGCTATATACTCTGCCCCGATGATGGCACGAATATTTGAGGCCTGGGCAGCGCTGTGGGTAGCCACTACACTGATATCCCGCCCCATTACCTCCACACCGCACAGTTCACAGCAAAGCGGGCCGTCCTTTCGCAACAGAAAGCCCTCAGGTCTGATACCCGCATACACCGGCCCCTCTGTAGCCCCTGTGACGGAAAGGACTGTGTCCTCCCCAAGAGAAAGCCATCCATCCTTTACCTGTCCCTGGAAGACGTTTATGGGAGGCGTCCCAAGGAATTTGGCCACAAACAGATTTGCCGGATTGTCATAGACCTCCTGGGGCCTGCCAATCTGCTGGACAATGCCGTCTCGCATGACTACAATCATGTCAGATATACTCATTGCCTCTTCCTGGTCATGGGTTACAAAGATGGTAGTGATCCCAGTCTCCTTCTGAATTCTTCTGATTTCTTCTCTGGTCTGGAGGCGGAGCCTGGCATCCAGATTGGAAAGGGGTTCATCCAGCAAAAGCACTTTGGGGCGCTTTACCAAAGCTCTGGCAATTGCCACACGCTGCTGCTGCCCGCCAGACAGTTCCCCGGGCCTGCGCTCCATCAGCTCATCAATCTGTACCAGCTTCGCCGCCTCCATGGCCTTTTCCAACATTTCCTCTTTGGAAAGCCTGTCCTTTCCCTTTAAGTTCTCCAGCGGAAAGAGGATGTTCTGCTTTACGGTGAGATGAGGGTACAGGGCATAGTTCTGGAATACTAGGCCGATGCCTCTGTGCTCTGGCGGCAGGTTCGTCACGTCGTCCTCCCCGAAGAAGATCTGGCCACTGGTAGGCTTTTCCAGGCCGCTTATCAGGTTCAACGTAGTGCTCTTGCCGCAGCCGGAGGGACCCAGCAGGCCGATTAGCTTGCCGTCTGGGATTTCGAAGTCGAAATTGTTGACGGCGATGACGTCCGCCTTGTTCTTTTTGTCCCGGCTGGGAAATTTTTTCGTCAGGTTACGCAATACTACTTTCATGGGGGTTCTCCTTCATCCTCTCTGTTTCCGCTATCAAATCTTTTACCACTTCACCTGCAATCATCAACCCTGCCACTGATGGCACAAAGGCGATGCTGCCGGGGATGCTGCGCCGTTTCATATCCCGATTTGGACTATCTGTAGGAGGCTCTGTGGAGTCCTGCTGGCTTACGGGAATCTCCTCTGAGTATACCACTTTCAGGCTTTTCACGCCACGTTTCTTTAGCTCCCTGCGCATGACCTTTGCCAGAGGGCAGACCTTTGTGTTGTAGATATCTGCCACGCGGAAGGCAGTGGCATCCAGCTTGTTTCCGGCTCCCATGCTGCTGATGATTGGGGTAGCGTTTTCCTTTGCCTGCAAGACCAGAGCCAGTTTGGCGGTGACGGTGTCCACCGCATCTACTACATAATCGTATTCTCCAAAGGGAAAAGATGCGGCATTTTCTGGCAGGAAAAAACACTTATGTATCCTGACCTTTGCCTCCGGGTTGATATCCAGGATGCGCTCCCCCATCACGTCCACCTTGTAGCGTCCAATGGTGCTCATAGTAGCTATAATCTGCCTGTTTAGGTTCGTCAGGCTTACCCTGTCATCATCCACCAGGTCAAATGCCCCTATGCCACTCCGGGCAAGCGCCTCACATACATGCCCACCTACGCCTCCTATGCCGAACACGGCCACCCTGGATTCACGCAGCCGCTCCATCGCCGCTCTTCCCAGCAGCAATTCTGTCCTTGCAAACTGTCCTGTCATCTTCGTCCTGCCCCTGATCTGTTCTGTACCTAATGATCCTGTATCAAGCCTGTCTCCGCAGCTCCATTCTATTCTGCACCCATTTCGTCCAAAATGCAATGCCCTATGTAATAAAATCCATGGCATTCATCCAGGGATACGGGTACAATCTTTCCAATCAAAGAAGCGTTCCCAGGCACATGGACAATAGTGTTGTTGGAAAGCCTCCCGGTGACCAAAGAGGCATCGCTTTCATTGACTTCTTCTATCAGCGCCTCCATGACCTGTCCCTGGTATTTGGCCACCTGCTCCCTGGCAGTGTCCTGAACCAGCTTTAAGAGCTTATCGAAGCCCTGTTTCACCTGCTCTGTGGGCACCTGATCCTCCATGGCCGCCGCAGGGGTGCCTGTGCGTTTGGAGTAGATGAAAGTAAAGGCATTGTCATATTTCACCCTGCGCACCACGTCCAGAGTCTCCTCCAGGTCCTCAGGTGTCTCCCCTGGAAAGCCCACAATGATATCTGTGGTGATGGCAATGTCTGGTATCTGACTGCGGATGCGCTCTGCCAGGGCAAGGTACTGCTCCTTTGTGTAGCGCCGGTTCATCCGCTCTAAAATCCGAGTGGAGCCTGACTGAAGGGGCAGATGGAGGTGACGGCAAATCTTCTTTGACTGCTTCATAACCTCTATCAGCTCGTCTGACAGGTCTTTGGGGTGGGAGGTCATGAAACGGATCCGCTTCAGGCCCTCTATCTTCTCCACCTCCCGCAGCAACTCAGCAAAGGTCACAGGGTGGTCTAAGTTCTTTCCATAGGAATTCACGTTCTGCCCTAACAGCATCACCTCTACCACCCCATCCGCCACCAATTCCTCAATTTCCCGGAGGATTTCCTTTGGTTGCCTGCTTCTCTCCCGCCCTCTCACATAGGGCACAATACAGTAGCTGCAGAAATTATTACAGCCGAACATAATGTTGACGCCGGATTTGAAGGGATATTTTCGATCTACCGGCAGATCCTCCACGATTTTATCCGTGTCCTTCCAGATATCGATGAGCATGCCTTTCGTCTCGAAGGAGGTGCAGAGGAGTTCCGCAAATTTGTAGATGTTGTGGGTGCCGAAAATCAGGTCGATAAAGGGATAGCTTTTCTTCAGCTTTTCGATGACCGTAGGCTCCTGCATCATGCAGCCGCAGAGAGCCACCTTCATCTGGGGATTGGCCTTTTTATATCGGTTCAACTCGCCCAGCCTGCCGTAGACCCTTTGGTTTGCGTTGTCCCGGACAGTACAGGTGTTGTAGATGACGAAGTCTGCCTGCTCGCTGTCGGTGGGGGAAAAGCCCACTGCCTCAAGGATGCCGGACAGTTTCTCGGAGTCCCTGGCATTCATCTGGCACCCGAACGTTTGAGTAAAAAAGCATGGGCGACGTCCGTTTTTTCGTTCAAACTCCCGAACCCATTCCCGGCATTTTGCCATAAAGTAATATTGACGGGCCGGTTCTTCTGTCGGCGGTTCTTGCGTCGTGTCGATCGCGTCAAGATCTATTTCATTATACATAAGACTTT
>CANRZC010000291.1 GCA_947644185.1 uncultured Acetatifactor sp. | reverse complement strand
TATTGTATGGATTTGCGATATTCTTTCTATATAGTATGACATAAAAGACAGGCGGGCGGTAGTCTGAAATAAGGAAAAAAGGAGATATTTTCTAAAGTTTCACGAATTTGTGAACAGAATCACGATTTTTTGAATTTATGACAAGGGGTATATCCATTATAATAAACACAATAAGGAAGATAAAGGAGAGTCATATGAGAAAAGTAATTTCACTGAATGATGGGTGGCAGTTTTGGCAGAATGGGCAGCATAGCACTGTGACGCTGCCCCATACCTGGAATGCTGTGGATGGGCAGGACGGAGGGAATGATTATTTCCGGGGCGTCTGCAGATATGTGCGCAGGTTAAAAAGGCCTGTGCTGGAGGATGGGGAGAGCGTGTGGCTGGAGGTAAAGGGGGCGGCCATGACAGCCCGTGTGGCATTAAACGGAGAGGAGCTTGTCTGTCACCAGGGAGGGTACTCTGCCTTTCGGGTGGATTTGACAGAACATCTCAGAGAGGACAACGAGCTGTCTATCTCTGTGGATAATAGCGATAATGATATGGTTTATCCCCAGAAAGCTGACTTTACCTTTTATGGCGGCCTGTACCGGGATGTGAACCTCATCGTAGTGCCAAAGGAGCATTTTGACTTATCCTACTGTGGCGCGCCGGGCATCAAGGTGACGCCGGTGGTGGATTTGGAGACGGGTAGCGCAAAGGTGACAGTGGAGACCTGGCAGACAGGCTCCGGAAATGTGAGGATGACTGTGCAGGGGGATGGATGGAGTGCAGAAAACGGTTGTCAGACCGTGGCATCTGAAAATGGCCATGCCGTGGCAGTTTTTACCATAGAAAAAGTTCATCTCTGGGACGGTGTGGAGGACCCTTACCTGTACAGGGCAGCGGCCCTTTTGGACAGTGGCGACGAGGTGAGAACACGCTTCGGATGCCGCAGCTTTGCCATAGATCCCCAGAAAGGCTTCCTTTTAAATGGGCGAAGCTACCCACTGCGGGGTGTGAGCCGTCATCAGGATTGTAAGGGAGTGGGCAATGCACTGACTTTAGAACATCACAGGCGGGACATGGAGATTGCTCGGGAAATCGGAGCCAATACCCTGCGGCTGGCCCATTACCAGCATGCACAGGAATTCTACGATCTGTGCGATGCCAATGGTATCATTGTCTGGGCGGAGATTCCCTATATTACCATGCATATGAAAAATGGCAGGTCAAACACGCTGCAGCAGATGGAGGAGCTGATCGCTCAGTGTTACAATCATCCCTCTATTGTGGTCTGGGGACTGAGCAATGAGATCACTGCAGCCAGCGCTGTAAATGAGGATTTGCTGGAAAACCACAGATTGCTAAACGATTTGTGCCACCGGATGGATCCCACCCGCCTTACCACCATGGCCAATGTATTCATGCTGGAGACAGACAGCCCTATTCTGGAGATCCCCGATGTGAACAGCTATAACTTATACTTTGGATGGTATCTGGGGGAGCTGGAGCAAAATGATGAGTTCTTTGATGGATACCACAGCAAATACCCCAACCGTGCCATTGGCTTCTCCGAGTACGGCGCGGACGCAAATCCACAGTTCCAGAGCAGTAACCCAGAAAAGGGAGACTATACGGAGAGTTATCAAGCTTTATACCACGAACATATCTTAAAGATGATAGAGGAGCGGCCCTGGCTGTGGGCTACCCATGTGTGGAATTTGTTTGACTTTGCGGCGGATGGCCGGGACGAGGGCGGCAAGCACGGGGAGAATCAGAAAGGTCTGGTGACCTTTGACAGACAGACCAGGAAAGATGCTTTCTATCTTTATAAAGCAGCCTGGAACAGGGAGCCTATGGTACATATCTGCGGCCGCCGGTATATAGACCGGGCGGAGGACGTGACGGAGGTCAAGGTATACTCGAATGCGGCGGAGGTGGCCCTGTACGTGGACGGGAAACTTTTAGGCGCCAAACAGGGCAGGCGGGTATTCCGCTTCCAGGTGCCTATTTCCGGGGAGCACTCCATCGAGGCACGGGCGAAATTCCCGGAAAGCCTCTCCGCCTGTGCCGTTGGCGAGCAGACGGTAAAACTGCCAGATGGGACAGTGGAAATTTCCGACAGCATCACTGTGCGCAGGGTGCAGACTAAGAATCCTGACTACGTATTTGTAAAGAAACAGGATGTGGTGAACTGGTTCGACCAGGACGAATTCGATCCGGACTGCTTCTCCATCTCCGACACCCTGGCAGACCTGCGGGCCAACCCTGAGGCAGGAGCTATCGTGAACCAGATGATGGAAAAGGGCGCAGCCTCCAGAGGCGATGTGGCGGAGGCGGTAAAGGACAATCCCGGCCTCCAGCGCATGCTGGGCAGGATGACGCTGATCAGCCTGTTAAAACAGGCGGGGAATATCGAGGAGGAAAGCATTAGACAGCTGAACCGCATTCTGCAGAAGATTAAAAAGTAAGGACAGGCGGCAGTGCCAGTAAAAGGAGGCAGAAGATATGCCAGTGAAAGCAGTACAGCAGATTATGCTGGGGACAGTGACGGCAAACGAAGGGCAGGCTCTAGATACTCTGGGGGCAATCAGGAAAGCGGGATACGGCGGAATCGAACTGAACGGCTTTATGATACGTCCTACCAGTTTCATGGTGCGCATGATGACGAAAATGGCCGGGATGCCCGTGGGCAGGGGCGGCAGGCTGGACTGGGCTGCCCTGGTGAAAGAAGCTGGGTTGTCTGTGGTGAGTGTCCACGAGGATCTGGGGACCATCCGCAGGGAGACCTCCACAGTGATAGAGGAGGCCAGGAGATTCGGCACGAAGTACATTGTGGTGACAGGCATGTACCGGTTCGACTATTCTGACAGGGCTGCGGTAAGCGGCCTGGCCAAAGATTTGAATGAGGCGGGAAAGGAGCTTAGCCAGGGCGGCATAGCATTGCTGTACCACAACCACAACTGCGAGTTCCGTAAGGTTGAAAAGAAGACCACCGCCTATGAACTCCTGCAGAAAGAGACGGATCCGGAGTATGTGAACTTTGAGTTTGACTCCTACTGGCCTACAGAGGCAGGAGTGGATGCCCTGGCGCTGATGCAGCAGCTGGGAGACAGGATGAAGCTCTACCACATTAATGATCGGGGGACCAGGCTTGCTGGCCCCTCCATGACACCCCTATTAAAATCCGACAGTATGGAGCTGGGCTATGGAAATATGAACCTGGAGGCTCTGACAGAACAGGCCTTGGCCGTAGGGGTGGATGCCATTATTTTAGAGAGCCACAAGAACTGGGTGGACAAATCCCCGGTAAAGTCAATCCAACTTTCTGCGGAGTTCTTGAAAAAAATAGGATAAGTGTGGTGAGTATCCCTAGGAGCTTTTATGCCCTGGGGTTTTGCTCCCGGTACTGGCTGGGGGACATCCCGGTTTCTTTCTGGAAAGTGGAGGAGAAATAGCTTCTGGAGCCAAAAGACAGCTCGTCGCTGATTTCCTGGATACTCATCTGTGTCCCTGACAGCAGGAGCTTAGCCTGGCGGATTTCGGAGGAAGAGATCAAGTCAAGACGGTATGACGCCGGTATTACGGCTG
>CANRZC010000290.1 GCA_947644185.1 uncultured Acetatifactor sp. | reverse complement strand
GGTACAGACCGTAACCTGTAAGCCGGAAGAGTTTGACGCAAAGTGGGATGAGTATGTGAATGCTCTGCTTAGCGCAGGCGGCCAGCAGATTATCGACGAACAGCGCGAAGCTTATAAAGAGGGCGCTTATCGCGGTTCCTATCCCATGGCTGACAAGTGATAGAATTCTATAGCATGATTTGATGCAAGGGGCTGCCGGCAAAAGCTGGCAGCCCTTTGCTATGGAGAGCGTGGATATGGCGGTTACGCTCACCCTGGCTCTGAAATTCTTGACACTCCCACATAGATCTCCGAAATCTCATACCAGGTAGGATAATCCGTGATCCCTGTCTGGGGTAGATTGAATATCCTCTGAAAAGTTCGCACTGCATTGGCAGTGGCAGGGCCATAGATGCCATCTGCAGTGATGATGGGGATGGCAGGGTAATTCCTGGCGATCCGGTTTAACTGGGTCTGCAGCTGCCGGACCTTTTCCCCAGAGGAACCTATTGTCAGGTCATATCCAGGCCAGGAGGAGGGCACCCCGGAGATAATCTGTGCCGTGTTGATATACATGTCATTTCCATAATAATATCGTATGATTTCAATGGCTGAATACCCCTCTTCCCCCAGATACATGGAGCCCCACTGGCTTAAGCCATTACAGGTGACTCTGCGGCCATCGCAGTAGGAGGTAAAGATGGGCTGTCGCACCCCAGGCCTGGAGAGATAATTGGCAAACACCGTGTCCACCAGATAGTCGATGTTCTCGAAGATGTTCCTGCCGTACACCCATTTCTGATCGTAGGCCGTGGAGGAGGTGATGGTGAAATTATAGCCTTGGTTTCTGTACCACTCCGTGTACACCCGGTTCAATGTAAAAGATTGAATGGCCAGAATATTGGCATAAATAGCGCTCTCTGGCCATGTGGAATAAATTTCACAGGAAGCCACATTCTTGATGTAATCCTTGTACCGCACCCAATAATTGGGCGCAGAGGAGTCGTTTGGTACCCCATCGTGGACAATGACGAATTCCGGGATTACCACCCGGCTCAAGACAATTTCTCCGGTTTCTGCCATAGGCTTAATTTCGTCCTCGGGGATCTTTGGAGGAAAATCTCCGTATAGGGTATGGTCTGGTATTACGACGATTTTTTCTTCCTCCTCAGTGGCAGCCAGAGGATTCATCTGCACAGGTTGGAGAGAAAGCTCATTGGCTAGGATTTCTGAACCGGATATCAGAACGGGCTCGTAGCCTGGAGCTGTGATGGTAATGTTGTACTCCGAGTAGGGTTGTATCTCATTCTCCGGCTGCAGGGACAGTGCCAGAGGTGGTGCTGGAAGCTGGGTGATAGGAGTTTGGCCAGAATTGTCAGTAGTAAGGACCTCCAGGGGTACGTCTGGCTCCCTGGTGTAGGATATGGTCACGGTGGCACCTTCCACGGGGACTAGCCCGATGGAAGAGACCACGCTGATCTTGATACTGCCGGAATAGGAGACATCGGTGTTTTCCGGCTCCCGGGTTTCGGTTAGATTGGTGTCGGGCATAAGCTTCCTTTTGCGCCGAAGGGCGCGTAATATTTCGTTGTGTTATATTATGCAGGTAACAGGGAAATGTTGCAGAAACCTATTGACGGACAGGCCCTTTTTGACATATGATTGAGTTACTGTGAAGTGGAGAGGAGGGAAACAAGTGGCTTGGATTTTCGACAATGACCGACCTATTTATGCCCAATTAGTGGAACAGCTGCAGCTACAGATTGTTTCTGGTGTCTATCTGCCAGGAGAGAAGTTACCTGAGATAAAAGAATTGGCAGCAATAGCCGCAGTGAATCCCAACACTATGCAGAAGGCACTGATAGAGCTGGAGAAAAGAGGCCTGATACGCAGCCAGAGCCTTAGCGAAAGAGTAGTGTCAGAGGATGAACAGCTGATACGGAACAGTAGACAGGAGCTTGCAAAGAGACAGGCAGCGCACTTTTTTGTGGAAATGGAGAGACTGGGATATACAAGAGGCCAGGCAATAGAATTTTTACAGGATATGGAGGGAAAAGGAGGGGGAGGAGATGAATGAGCTGATTGAAATTCTAGGATTGACAAAGGCTTATGATGAGAGACATATTGCAGTGAACAACATAAGTCTTGTGTTGCCCAGGGGAAAGATCATTGGATTGCTGGGCCCCAATGGAAGCGGCAAGACTACATTGATTAAGATGCTGAACGGACTCTTAAGGCCTACCCAGGGCAGCATCCGCATTGGAGGACGCCCTGTGGGCGTGGAGACAAAGGCGCATGTGTCCTATCTACCAGACAGAACCTACCTGTCCGGCAATAAAAAGGTAACTGAAATATTGGACTTTTTCTGTGACTTTTACGGGGATTTTTCCAGACAGCGAGCCATAGGTATGCTACAGAGTCTGGGGATTGATCCCAATGCACGTATGAACACGCTGTCCAAAGGGACAAAGGAGAAGGTGCAGCTGATACTGGTCATGAGCCGGGATGCAGATCTTTTTATTTTGGATGAGCCCATTGCCGGTGTGGATCCGGCAGCCAGAGACTATATTCTGCGAACTATTTTGAATAATTATAACCCCAATGCTACGGTGCTGATCTCCACCCATCTGATAGGGGATGTGGAGCAGGTGCTGGATGAGGTGATTTTCATGCGCTATGGGCATCTGGTGCTGTATACCTCTGTGGACAACATCCGTGAGCAGCACGGAAAATCGGTGGACGCATATTTCAGGGAGGTGTTTGCATGTTAGGAAAGCTGATCAAGCATGAGTGGAAGAGCACTTACAAAATGGGCTGCCTGATGCTGGTGGCCATCCTGATCCTTACCTTCATGGGCTGGCTTTCGTTCCAGGTACCCATGTGGGAATCCCTGAGCGACAGGGAAGGCCCTATCAGTTTTCTGGAAGTTTTGAGTGTGATGAGTATCTTTATGCTGATTGCCTATGTGGTCCTGTTAGCCATGGTCACTTTTGGCACTTGGATCTATATAGGGGTGCATTTCTACAGGACCATGTACACAGACCAGGGATATTTGACCCATACATTGCCAGTGACGACGAACCAGATTTTGGTGAGTAAAGTATTGGTCAGCGGGTTGTGGATGCTGATCATTACGACTTTGGCCAATCTTTCTCTTCTTATTCAGGGATTTTCGCTGGTATGGAGTTTTGCGCCAGACTGGTATCCGCCAGCAGAGATTTTGAGCGGTGTTTGGGAGCTTCTGGGGGAGATGGAATCCATGTTTGGATTTAGAATCACCCATGTGCTGGGCATGTGGATTGTCTCCGCTCTGACAGGCTGTTTTACATCAGTCATTACTATGTTTGGGGGACTTTCTCTGGGACAGCTTATGTCCAGGGGAAGAGGACTCTTTGGCATTTTGTACTATATTCTCATTTTAGTGGGGGAGAGTATGATAGGGTTTCTGTTCCGCAGTTTTTTTGGTACCTTTGTAGGGTATTTCAATTGGAACATGGATATGCAGTTCATCCTTCAAATATTCATGGCTGCTGGTCTCTATGCCGTGTGCTTATGTCATACTTCGCGTCAAAATACGTGAGATTCATTACCGGTA
>CANRZC010000289.1 GCA_947644185.1 uncultured Acetatifactor sp. | reverse complement strand
GGTCAGGAGGACTAGAGCTTGGAGAAGGTAGTATTATATGGAACAGAATGTGGAATATAGGCAGCAGATAATAGAGGAATACAAGGCTGCTGCAGAGCCGCTTATTCGGTATTTGCCCTGGATGGAGAAAAATGCGGGGCGAACTGTAAGCCGCAATTATCAGGGAAATGGTCTGAGTAAGAGGACTATCAGCTTTCCTGTATACGATGCCACCTTGATGAGCTTTGTAAAGGAGGCCGCGGCCTCCACGCTGATGAACCGCAATTATGTCTATGTATATACCAGAAACCGGATTAAAAGCCACGGGGATGAGAAGAGATTAATTGCTGGGGCAGAGCTTAAGGATTGGGATATTCTGTGCGGAATCTTATCGAAGTATGTGCTGGAGGGGCGGACAAAGGCAACGCTCTGGGGGGAGGCGGTGCAGGAGGATATTTTTCTGCTGGTGCTTCGCAAGATGCGCGAGATCATTGGATATTGGGATAAAACAGGACGAAGATAGAGAAAAGGGTTAATGTGGGGGACAGCATGGGAGAAAAATCGGTACAGAAGAGGAAGTACATACTGGAGACAGCCCGGAAGGTATTTGTGGAGAAGGGCTTTAAGAAGGTTACCATGAAGGATATTGTGGAAGCCTGCGGCATCAGCCGAGGAGGACTCTATCTGTACTTTGATGATACCAGCCAGATTTTTCTGGAGGTTCTGAAAATGGAAAGCCAGGAGGCAGATGATGTGTTCTCGGACACTATCAAAGAGGACGCCACAGCGGCGGATATTCTCTTTTTGTTTCTGCGAGAGCAAAAGAAAGAGTTACTTCGCAGAAATGACACGCTGACCCAGGCTATCTATGAGTTTTATTTCCAGAGCGAACCAGTGAAAAAAGGAAATGTAGTAAGGCGACAGTTTGATTCTGCAGTGAAGATCATGGAGCGCTTAATTGGAATGGGCGTGGAGCAGGGAGAATTTTCCTGTGAGGACTGCAGGGGAATGGCCAGGCATATTATGTTTGTATTAGAAGGACTAAAGATTTCCGCCCAGACCATGGGGATTACATCAGAGGCTGTGGACAGGGAGATTCTGTTCATTATGAAGTCGCTGGGTGTGGAGGAAAGCGGTGGGCTGTGAGAACCTGCAAACATCAGAAAAAATGTGTGAAATGATATGGACTTAAAGATAGCAGGATATAGAAACAATAGAATGGGAGGAGCATATGGGAATTGTCAGACGTATCTATGTGGAGAAAAAGGAAAACTTTGCAGTCAAGGCAAAGGAGCTGCATGAGGAGATCGGAAGCTTTCTAGGCATTCAAGTGGATGGTGTGAGAGTGTTCATCCGCTATGATGTGGAGAATATTTCCGAGGAGGTATTTGAGAGGGCATGCAGAACCGTATTTTCGGAGCCTCCTGTGGATGAGCTTTACCGGGAGATTATTGAAATTCCAGCAGGCGCCAGGGTGTTCTCGGTGGAGTTTTTGCCTGGTCAGTTTGACCAGAGGGCAGATTCAGCGCTGCAGTGTGTTCAGTTCCTAAAGGAGGATGAGGAGCCGGTCATTCGCACAGCAGTCACCTATATGATTTTGGGCAATATTACAGAGGATGAATTTGCGCGGATTAAAGCGTATTGCATCAATCCTGTAGATTCCAGGGAGACAGGCTTGGAAAAACCAAAGACGCTGGTCACAAATTTCCAGGAGCCTGAGGAGGTGGCTGTGCTGGAGGGCTTTGCCCAGATGGAAGAGTCAGAGCTTCGAAAGCTCTACGACTCATTGTCTTTGGCCATGACTTTTAAGGATTTTCTACATATCCAGAATTACTTCCGGGAGGATGAGAGACGCAATCCCACTATGACGGAAATCCGAGTTTTGGATACCTATTGGTCGGATCATTGCCGTCATACCACCTTTTCCACAGAGCTTACGGAGGTGGAGTTTGGGGAAGGGTATTACCGGACTCCTCTGGAGACCACTTACCGCAGCTACCTGGACACCAGAGAGGAAATTTTTGGCGCCAGAAAGGATAAGTTTATCTGCCTGATGGATCTGGCCCTGATGGCTATGCGGAAGCTGAAGAAAGAGGGGAAGCTTCAGGACATGGAGGAGTCAGATGAGATCAATGCCTGCTCTGTGGTAGTGCCTGTGGAGATGGATTACGGGGATCACAGGGAGACGCAGGAGTGGCTGGTGTTCTTTAAGAATGAGACCCACAACCATCCCACGGAGATCGAGCCTTTCGGCGGTGCGGCTACCTGTCTGGGCGGCGCAATCAGAGATCCCCTCTCCGGCAGAGGCTATGTCTACCAGGCTATGCGGGTCACAGGCGCGGCAGATCCTACGGTGCCTGTGGCGGATACCTTGAAGGGAAAGCTTCCCCAGAAGAGACTGGTGCGGGGAGCCGCAGGGGGATATTCCTCCTATGGGAATCAGATCGGGCTGGCTACAGGCTTTGTAAAGGAAATCTATCATCCCAATTATGTGGCAAAGCGCATGGAAATCGGCGCTGTCATGGGAGCGGCGCCCAGAAAGAATGTGATCCGTGAGACCTCGGATCCAGGAGATATCATCATCTTGCTGGGGGGACGCACAGGACGGGATGGATGTGGGGGAGCCACTGGCTCTTCCAAAGTACATACGGAGAGCTCTATTGAGACCTGCGGTGCAGAGGTACAGAAAGGAAATGCGCCTACTGAGCGCAAGATTCAGAGGCTGTTCCGTAGAGAAGAAGTCAGCCGTATCATTAAGAAGTGCAATGACTTTGGCGCAGGCGGCGTGTCCGTGGCCATCGGTGAGCTGGCAGATGGGCTGACAGTGGACTTGGATAAGGTGCCAAAGAAGTATGCTGGACTGGATGGCACGGAGCTGGCTATCTCCGAGTCCCAGGAGCGCATGGCTGTGGTGGTGGATCCAAAGGATGTGGATGCTTTTCTAGGGTATGCCGGGGAGGAGAATCTGGAGGCTGTGGCCGTGGCTGTGGTGACGCAGGAGCCCAGGCTGGTGCTTCGCTGGAGAGGAAAGGAAATTGTGAACCTGAAGAGAGCTTTCCTGGATACCAACGGCGCTCACCAGGAGACAAGGGTCAAGGTGGACATTCCAGATGAAAAGGAGAATTATTTCGAAAAATATGCCCTTCCTGCAGTGGAGGAAGCCCTGGAGAAAGGGGATGTAAAAGCCGCATGGCTTGCCCTGCTAAATGACTTGAATGTGTGCTCTCAGAAGGGACTTGTGGAGATGTTTGACGCCTCCATTGGCGCAGGGAGTGTGCTGATGCCCTATGGCGGGAAGCACCAGCTCACAGAGACACAGACCATGGTGGCGAAGCTTCCGGTGCTTCAGGGTAAGACGGACACAGTCACTATGATGAGCTATGGATTTGATCCATATCTGTCTTCCTGGAGCCCTTACCACGGTGCAGTGTATGCTGTGGTGGAGTCCATGGCAAAGATTGTAGCTGGGGGCGGCGACGCCTCAAAGATTCGTTTTACCTTCCAGGAATATTTCCGCAGGATGACCCAGGATCCCGCTCGCTGGAGCCAGCCTTTTGCGGCGCTGCAGCGTGTTTGTGAGAGACACAAAGAGAAAGAGGATTATTTT
>CANRZC010000288.1 GCA_947644185.1 uncultured Acetatifactor sp. | reverse complement strand
CTGGCATTTTACTTATGGGAGGCATTGGATAAACCCTATGCGCAGCTGCTGGACAGGGAGGTGAAGATCCAGCGCCCTATGATACCTGCGCCGTAACCCTTTAACAGCCCGTTTTTCTGATCTGTGAATAGGCCGGATAAGCCCAGAGCACCGAAAGCAAGCAGGTAATCCATGAGCAGTTGAACAGGGTGGATGATATAGGGATCAATGATCAGCTGCAGGATACCATAGGCCACGCCTGTAATAATACCAGCTTGTAGTCCAAACCAATAGCCGGGAAGGCAGATGATCAACATGGAGAGCAAAGTGATAGAGCCCCCAAAAGGAAAGTGGTAGATTTTTAAGTTAGAGAGCACTGTGCCCAGAGCAATCGCCACGGCACAGAAAGCCATCTGCTTTGCAGTGAGCCTGGCAGCGGCACCTTTTTTTCCTTGCTGTGTACTGGCTGTGGTATTGGCCATAGCTTTTTTGCCGGAAGCTCTTTTTCTGGCGAAGAAAGCGGCTGCAGCCAGCAGTGCAGCGAAGATGACAATCAGAAGCGCTTTTCCTAGCGTGGTGGGAATGTAGCTTACGGCATCCCCGTCTTGAATGACATGATACAACATAAAAAATCCTCCTTATTTTTGGCTAAGGAGGAACGACATCGGCAGCTGCGAACATCCAATGAAATAATAATTCGTTTGCTGCTATGCTTCCTTCCGCCGGTATTATCCGGTTCAAGTAGTGAGGGTTAGAGACAGTGCGCGTCTGTCTCAATCTCAGCGATGTGCTCCCCTAGCGATATTTCCCGCGAGATGCGCCAGACAACACAAGCGTTGTCTGTCTGCTGTTGCGGGATGTTACTTTATGACAGCGAAAAGCCCATGGATTCTTTTGCTGTGTTTGCACCTTACTATACAGGATTCATTTGCAGGTGTCAAGGATTTTTTCAGATTGTCCTGCGCCTTGTAAAGTGACAGGGGTTGTGGTAAGATGAGTATAAAATTAGACCAAAAGGCAGGGGGAACAGTACATGGGCGGACAGACAGAGCGGAAAAGGACAGAGCATATTTGCATTGGTCTGTTGGCCCATGTGGATGCGGGCAAAACCACGCTTGCAGAGGGACTTTTGTATACCAGCGGCAAGATCCGCAAACTGGGCAGAGTAGACCATCAGGATGCCTTTTTGGACAACCACTCTATGGAGCGGGAGAGGGGTATCACGATTTTCTCCAAACAAGCCCAGCTTTCCTGGGAGGGACTTGACATCACCCTGCTGGATACGCCAGGTCATGTGGATTTCAGCGCGGAGATGGAGCGTACTCTGCAGGTCCTTGACTACGCCCTGCTAGTTATCAGCGGTTCAGACGGTGTGCAGGGACATGTGCAGACCCTGTGGCGGCTTTTAGCACAATACAGAATTCCCATGTTTCTGTTTATCAACAAGATGGATCAGCCGGACACAGAGAAGGAAAAGCTGCTGCAGGAGCTTCAGACAAAGCTAGATGCCGCATGTCTGGAGTTTGGGGAGAAAGCACAGGAGGGGGATGAGACCTATCTGGAGGAGCTTTCCATGTGCGATGAGTGTCTTTTGGAGGAATATTTAGAGACAGGGAAGCTGGGGGTGCTTTCTGTGGCAAAGGCCATAGCAAAGAGACATGTCTTTCCCTGCTATTTTGGCTCTGCACTACGGCTGAATGGACTGGAGGACCTGCTTTGTGGGATTCGGCGCTATGCCATTTGCCCTGAATATCCCCAGGAGTTCGGCGCAAGAGTGTACAAGATATCCAGAGATCCATCTGGCAATCGTCTAACCCATCTAAAGGTCACAGGAGGCGTTCTGCGTGTGAGGATGCCTGTGAGCAATGTAAGCAGTGCAGAGACAGAGGGACAAATCTGGGAGGAAAAAGTCAATCAGCTGCGGATATACGGTGGAGCACAATATGAGGCGGTGGAGGAAGTAGCGGCAGGAGGGATCTGCGCTGTGACAGGTTTGGACAAAACCTTTGCCGGGCAGGGACTGGGCAGGGAGAGCCAAAATGAGCTACCGATTCTAGTGCCTGTGCTGACTTATGGACTGGTGCTGCCAGAGGGCAGTGACCCGGTGAAGGTGCTGGGGCAGCTGCGGAAATTGGAGGAGGAAGAGCCGCTGCTCCATGTGGTCTGGCAGACAGCGGGGAGTGGGCAGCTTGACTATGTGCCTCAAATCCATGTGCAGGTCATGGGGGAGGTGCAGATAGAGGTCTTAAAGAGTCTGCTTGTGGAGCGATTTGCGCTGGAAGTAGAGTTTACGGATGGCCAGATTCTATATAAAGAAACCATTGCAGATGCCGTGGAGGGCATGGGGCATTTTGAACCGCTGCGCCACTATGCGGAGGTACATTTGCTGCTGGAGCCAGGAGAGCCAGGCAGTGGGCTGCAGTTTGCCAGCGCTTGTAGTGAGGATGTGCTGGATAGAAATTGGCAGAGATTGATTCTGACTCACCTGGAGGAGCGCTCTCATGTGGGGGTGCTGACAGGCTCCCCTATAACGGACATGAAGATCACACTGTTGACAGGCCGGGCCCATATCAAGCACACAGAGGGCGGCGATTTTAGACAGGCTACCTACCGGGCTCTGCGACAGGGATTGATGCAGAGTGAGAGTGTGCTGTTAGAGCCAGTGTTCTCCTTTATACTGGAAGTACCGGCCGGGCAGGTGGGCAGAGCAATGTCTGACATTCAGAAAATGTGTGGACGATTTGACCCGCCAGTGACAGATGGGGAGTATGCCATTCTCACCGGCAGCGGGCCGGCAGCCACCATGCGGGGCTACCAGAGTGAGGTGAATGCCTATACCAGGGGACTGGGGAGACTAAGCTGTACACTGAAGGGCTATGAACCCTGCCACAACCCAGAGCAAGTCATAGAGCAGATAGGCTATCAGCCGGAGGCGGATCTGGAGAATCCAGCGTCTTCTGTGTTCTGTGCTCATGGCGCAGGCTTTGTAGTACCCTGGAGCCAGGTGCCAGAATATGCCCATGTGGACAGTGGCTGGCATAGGGAGGACACCGGCAGCGAAGGGGCAGAGAGGCATGAGGGCAGTGGGAATGGGCTGGATGGGCCTGGTGCCATGGAAAATAAGGCCAGGATGCCAAAGCTGAGCCATGAAGCTGGAACCAAACAGGACTATATTACCCAAGAAGAGATTGAAGAGATCTTCACACGCACTTATGGGAAAAGCAGTAGAGACTACACCCCATATCGCTATAACAAAGTGCAGTTTTCCGGGCAAAATTCCAATGGGGAAATGGGATCAGAAGAGGGAAATAAGATTTCTGTCAGCGAGAAAGCAAGTCAGAGAGCAGGCAGCGCACAGCCGAAAGAGGAATACCTTCTGGTGGATGGCTACAACATCATATTTGCCTGGGAGGACTTACATGAGCTGGCGGAGATAAATATTGATAGTGCCAGAGACAAATTGATGGATATTTGCAGCAATTATCAGGGGTTTGTGGGTTGTACATTGATTCTGGTCTTTGACGCCTACAAGGTAAAGGGCAATACGGGCTCTGTGCAGAAATATCACAATATTTATGTAGTCTATACCAAAGAGGCAGAGACTGCGGATCAATATATTGAGAAGACTGTCCATAAA
>CANRZC010000287.1 GCA_947644185.1 uncultured Acetatifactor sp. | reverse complement strand
CAGATGGTTACCTACTCCAACAACCAGATCCTTGCTCAGGCAGGTCAGGCAATGTTGGCGCAGTCCAATCAGGCGAACCAGGGCGTTCTGTCCTTGCTCGGCTAATTCGGGTAAGAGTTCAAAGCAAAAATACAATAGGCACAGTAAAAACTGTGGCCCTATTGTCAGGAATTGTGAACAGAGAAAGAACCGGCGAAAGCCGGTTCTTTCTCTGTCAGAGTGCCTAGTGCGCAGCATGTTTGAATGGGCGAAAGGCCCGGCAGTATATCCATTTTCGGCATATTCTAGATCATAAAATTTGATTGTCACTTCCCGAATTCTATGCTAAGATAGAAGCACAAGTAAAAATCCCTCACAAAAGAGAAAGACGGTTGCCTGCCCAGGCCGTAAACGCCAGACCGTATGAAAAAACACGCCGGGCAGCGCGCAGACGGAGGGATAAGGATGATGACTGGATGCCTCCAGTTCAGACGTTGAGGTTAGAGTCAGAATGCTGAACATTAACTATGGACACAACAGGGAACTAATGGAGACCTGTAGGTCTTTATCAGAGTACGCATGGTTTGTGGAGGAGATCCGAGAGAACAGGAAGGATATGGGAATAGAAGAAGCTATAGACATGGCAATAGACAATATGCCGGAGAACTTTGAAATTAGAAGGTTCTTGGTAGGGAATAGAGCGGAGGTAAAGGACATGTGTATCACAGAATACAATGAGGCGGAGACCATGCAGATGTTCAAGGAGGAAGGCGAAGACAAGCTTGGAGAGCTGATGGAGCAACTCCTGTCAAGGGGACGGATCAGCGATGCACAGAGGGCGGCCACAGATTAAGTGGCCAGGGCAGAATTGTATAAGGAATTTGGCCTGGTATAGCCTGAGACTCTATAACAGGTGTATGGGGTATAGAATAAGGAAGGACAGCATCAAGGCAGGAATCAAATTATGGCAAAACGAAAAGTAAAATACCAAAATATAGGCACCCCCAAATACAACATGCACAGCAGACAAATCATGCTGACCATCTCCATCCTGGTCTCCGGCCGGGGAGACTCCATGGAAAAGTGCATTGCCTCCCTGGAGCATCTGCGCAGGACTGTTCCCTGCGAATTAATTCTCACAGATACCGGCTGCCCGGATGAGATGCAGGAGTGGCTGCGGCAGAAGGCTGATAAAGTGCTGAAATTTAAATGGTGCGATGACTTTGCCGCTGCCAGAAATGTGGGACTTCGCGCGGCGAGAGGGCAATGGTTTATGTTTATGGATGATGACGAGTGGTTCGAGGATACCACCCGGATAGAGGCATTCTTTTTAAGCGGGGAGTATCGCAGATACCAGTCGGCTTCTTATGTGGTGCGGAACTATGCAAATATGGAGGGCACCATATGGAGGGATATCCATCTGACTCGTATGACGCTGAGGCGGCCGGATACCCGGTTCTTCTACCCTATCCATGAGTCTCTCTGGCCCCTTTTAGAGCCGGAGAAATACCTGGAGGATTATGCCCATCATTATGGCTATGCCTCTGCAGACCCGGAGGTGCAGATGGCAAAGCGGAAACGGAATCTGGGAATTTTGCTGTCCGCCATAGAAGAGGATCCTCATTGTATGAAACATTATCTCCAAGGGGTGGCGGAGTATTATGCCATGGATGACTGGGATGAGGCCACGAAAATGGCTGATGCAGGAATTGCCAACTGCGATCCTTCCAGAGAGGAGAATGCGATTCACATAGATGGTCTCTACGCGGCCTCTACCAGAATGCGCCTGCGGGGGAAGAAGAGCCTGGAGACAGTTAGAGTGGGAAAGACTCATTTAGAGAAGGCGGAGCTGTCCGATCTTGCAAAGGCATCCATATGCAGCGATCTGTCCATTGCCTACGGAGAACTGGGGGAGAATGAGTTTTGCCTGAAATACCTGAGGGACTATTTAGATTGGAAAGAATATTTTGCGAAGCATAGAGAGGAATGGTTGAAGCAGGAGACCGTGATTCTGGACAGTTGTTTTGAGAATTTCCAGTACCGCAAGGCCATGGGATGGGGCTTTGCTGCGGCACTGTCAGTGGGAGCTGCAAAAGAGGCGGAAAGTATGCTTTTCAGAGAGAGTCTGGAATGGTGGTTGGATGCAGTGCGGGGATGGTACACATTGGCTACCGAACAGCGCAGGGAAAAGTGGCAGAATGATTTCCGGGCAGTAGCGGACGGTTTGGAGGAGCATGAACAGGGAAGCAAGTCAGGAGCAGGTCTTCAGACTGACTGTTGGCAGGAAGGTACAGACGCTTACAGCCATTTGTGGCAGTTTTACAGAATTTTGACGATGCCGGAAGATGTACCATCCGATTCGGATCAGCAGGTGGCAGCAGGACAGAATGGTATGAGAGCAGAAGCGACAGAGCAGAATGCAGAGATAGCAGCCCTTGCTGTCCAACTGAAGGAGAAAATACGTGTTCTGATGAAACAGGGGCAGAATCAGGCTGTGCTTACTGCCATAGGGCAATTGCAAAGATTTTTGCCAGGGGATAATGAGTTGGCAGAACTGCAGGAGCAATGTGAGTCTTCACTTTTGTGATGTCTTCAGTGGCAATGACACACCTATGTCAGGTACGGCGTACTGAGAAGTTTCAGCCCATATAGCTGAATCCAGAGAATAGTAAGTATATATATTATATTTATATAAACGGACAGGGAAAGGTGCGGGAAAACGACCAGTCACCGCAAAAGGATTCGCATCATGTGTGATAGAGAGCCGGAATGGAGAGCCACGGCTGGATATACAATCAATGAGGAAAGCGGCTTCGCTGAAAAGTGCCAGGACATGGCCTGTACTTTGCACTTTTATCTGGCAAACCCTGGCGATATTCTTCATTTACGGAATCCCCAATATATGTATGCGGTAGCGACCTATAGACCAGAGGCAGATCCACGATACATTTTTACATATGACTATCAGACTGAGGAAAATTGGACGAAGTATCGATGTGATTTTTCTGCGACAAAGTTTGGACAGGAGGATTATGTATTTACGGAGAGGGTCTATTTCCGCATTGTTATGAGGAGAACAGTTTGTGAGAGTCCATTCGGAGGGCCGGGAGCAAAAGTATTACCAAAGCTGGATGACATCCTTTTATGGAAAAAGGCAGAAGCGCCAGGAACGCTTTCGCTGGCACAGGGGGAAGCATGGGTCAAACAGAAGCTTGAGGAGGCTGCGCTTACAGCTAGAACTGTAGCGGAGAGGCAGACAGAGGATGCATTGAATTTCTTTTTGATGACAGATAGCCACTATACGGTAAATGGAACCTGGGAGGATACCCTTTACAACTTACACCAGACATTAGATGCAATCAAAGCTTATGGAATAAAGATGGATGGATTTCTCCATCTGGGGGATGTCACAGACGGTATGGTGCAGGCGGAAATTACGAGAGATTATGTATCTGCTGTACTGGAGGACATCCGGTGCATGGGACTTCCCTTGCACTATGTAATAGGCAATCATGACTCCAATTATTTCAGGAACAATCCAGAGCGTTTTTCCCAGGATGAGATCGAGAGACTGTATTTGCGGGAGCGGGGAAAATGCTATTATTATGTGGATTACCCAGGGCATAATCTCTCGTAATTTCCGCCTGCACCATACC
>CANRZC010000286.1 GCA_947644185.1 uncultured Acetatifactor sp. | reverse complement strand
AGGATATATCGCATACAGTATAGCCGACCGTCCGGGACTTGCAGTTGGCTTTGTCCTTGTTCTGAAACTGGCTTCGCTCATTCTGACATTGCACCACTGTCCCTGTGGGGATATGTGTGATGCGAATGGCAGAGGATGTCTTGTTGATATGCTGTCCACCGGCGCCACTGCTTCGATAGGTATCAATGCGCAGATCCTTCTCATCGATTTCCACATCCAAGTCTTCCTCGATATCTGGCATCACATCCAGAGATACAAAGGAGGTCTGACGTTTGCCCTGGGCATTGAAGGGAGAAATTCGCACCAGTCTGTGCACCCCTTTCTCAGACTTCAAGTATCCATAGGCATTGGTCCCATTGACCTGAAAAGTCACTGATTTAATTCCAGCCTCGTCACCGTCCAGGAAATCCAGCACTTCCACAGTAAATCCCTTGCGCTCTGCCCATCTGGTGTACATGCGGTAAAGCATACTACACCAATCGCAGCTCTCAGTGCCACCTGCACCGGCATTCAGCTTCAAGATGGCATTGCTCCCATCGTACTCACCGGAGAGCAATGTCCCAATGCGCAGAGTCTCAAATTCACTGATAAATTCGTCCAGCTCCTGCCGGATATCAGGAATCAAAGAGGCATCATCCTCCTCGTAGCCCATCTCGATCAAGGTCAGAATATCTTCATACTGACCGGACAGCTTATTACAGCCATCCACAACATTTTTCAATTCTTTCAGCTCCTTCATCTTCCTGTTGGAGCTGTCAGGGTCGTCCCAGAACCCTGGGGCTTCCATCTCACGCTCTAGTTCTTCAATCCGCTTCTCTTTATTAGCGGGGTCAAAGTGAATCCCTCACTTCCGCTAATGGAGTTTCGTAGGACTGTAGTTCTGTCTTCATCTGATCTAATTCTACCACTTAACGTCACCTTCTTTCTTTTAGATTATTTTCGCTCTGTTTTCTCTTCTCTCGGCTTCGCATCCACGATTCATTTGCATATCATTTTCTTCCGCAGCACTGCTTATACTTCTTGCCGCTGCCACAGGGACAGGGATCATTGGGATAAATCTTTGCATTTGCACGCTTTGTAGGTGCCTTCGCCACAGAATCATCCTTGTTGGTACCGGTGACCTTTGCCACCTGCTCTCTTTCCACCTTCTGCTCCACCTTGATATGGAACAGCAGTCTGACGGTCTCCTCCTTGATATTCTGGGTCATCTCATCGAACATGTCATAGCCGCTCATCTTGTACTCTACCAAAGGATCTCTCTGGCCATAGGCCTGCAGACCAATGCCCTGGCGCAGCTGCTCCATGTCATCAATATGATCCATCCACTTCCTGTCAATGACCTTCAGCAGGATGACTCTCTCCAGCTCACGGATGGCTTCTGCATTGGGAAACTCCGCTTCCTTGCTCTCATAGAGCTTCACAGCCTCCTCCTTTAGCTGCTGCTTTAGGCTATTCTTCTTAGGCTTTGCCACTCTCTCGGCGGTAATGGGCTCTAAGGGAATGGTGTGAATCAGCAAGGTATTTAGCTCACCAAAATTCCATTCCTCCACCGGAGCGTCGTCATTGATACTGATATCCACGCAGTTCTCCACAATGTCGGTGATCATCTTGTAGATAAAGTCTCGCATACTCTCACCGTTTAACACCCTGAGACGCTCGTCGTAGATAATCTCTCTCTGCTCACTCATAACCCGGTCGTACTCCAGCAAATTTTTACGGATGCCAAAGTTATTATTCTCTATCTTCTTCTGAGCAGACTCAATGGCATTGGTCAAAGCACCGTGCTCGATTTCCTGTCCCTCCGGCACACCCAACCTATTAAACATACCAATCAGCCGTTCGGATCCGAACAGCCGCATCAAATCATCCTGCAGGGAAATATAAAATTTGGACTCACCCGGGTCTCCCTGGCGGCCGGAACGCCCGCGCAGCTGATTGTCAATACGTCTGGACTCATGGCGCTCTGTGCCGATGATCTTAAGTCCCCCGGCTGCCCTGGATTCCTGGTCCAGCTTGATATCCGTACCGCGGCCTGCCATGTTGGTAGCGATAGTCACCGCCCCATGGATACCCGCATCTGCCACAATCTCCGCCTCCATTTCATGGAACTTGGCGTTCAACACCTTATGTCCAATGCCCCGCTTGTTCAAGAGCTTACTCAGCTCCTCACTGGCCTCGATGGTGATAGTACCTACCAACACCGGCTGACCTTTTCCGTGGGCCTCCTCCACCGCGTCCACAATGGCTTTCAGCTTTTCAGCCTTGGTCTTGTACACAGCGTCCTGCAAATCCTTTCGGATCACTGGCACGTTTGTGGGCACCTCCACCACGTCCATGCCGTAAATCTCACGGAACTCCTTTTCCTCTGTGAGAGCAGTACCAGTAGCGCCGCATTTTTTCTCGAACAGATTAAAGAAATTCTGGAAAGTGATGGTGGCAAGGGTCTTGCTCTCCCGCTTCACTTTCACATGCTCTTTTGCCTCTATGGCCTGGTGCAACCCGTCAGAGTACCGCCGTCCTGGCATAATGCGGCCTGTAAACTGATCCACGATCAGCACCTGATCATCTTTGACTACATAATCCTGGTCACGGAACATCAAATTATGAGCTCGCAGGGCCAGGATAATATTGTGCTGAATTTCCAGATTCTCCGGATCTGCATAGTTCTGGATATGGAAGAAATCCTCCACCTTCTTCACGCCAGCCTCGGTGAGATTGATGACCTTGTCCTTCTCATTGACGATGAAATCCCCGGTCTCCTCCTGGACAATACCCATGATGGCATCCATCTTGGTCAGTTCCTGCACATCCGCTCCCCGCTGCATCCGGCGAGCCAACAGGTCGCACATCTCGTACAGGGCCGTGGATTTCCCGCTCTGGCCGGAAATGATAAGTGGCGTCCTGGCCTCATCAATCAGGACCGAGTCCACCTCATCTATAATACAGAAGTGCAGCCCTCGCAGAACCAGCTGCTCCTTGTAGATAACCATGTTGTCACGCAGATAGTCAAAACCCAGCTCATTGTTGGTCACATAAGTGATATCGCACTGGTAGGCTTTCTGGCGCTCCTCGCTGGTCATGCTATTGAGTACCATACCCACAGACAACCCCAGAAACTCGTGCACCTGTCCCATCCATTCCGCGTCACGCTTCACCAGATAGTCGTTGACCGTCACCACATGGACGCCCTTGCCCTCCAGGGCATTGAGATAAGCTGGCAGAAGGAAGGTCTGGGTCTTTCCTTCACCAGTGCGCAATTCTGCGATACGCCCCTGGTGCATTATGATACCGCCGATTAACTGGACTCTATAATGCTCTGTCTTCAGTACCCTGGCAGTGGCCTCCCGCACCGTGGCATAGGCCTCTGGAAGCAGATCATCTAAAGTAGCTCCCTCCTCCAGCCTCTTTTTAAATTCCGGTGTCTTATTCTTAAGCTCCTCGTCGGACAGTGCCTGCATCTGAGGCCGTAGCTCCTCGATTTTCTTCACCAGTGGCTCGATCCGACGAATCTCCCTCTCACTGTGCGTACCAAATACCTTATCGATTATCTTCACGGTTATTCATACCTTTCTATGGCTATCTATCAAAACCTTCTATTGAACCGGTTATGACACCAGCGCCAACCAAAAAGCAGGAAG
>CANRZC010000285.1 GCA_947644185.1 uncultured Acetatifactor sp. | reverse complement strand
CTATTCTTATGGCCTGACAGGAGGTGGAAAAGGGCCCTTCCTGAGGAGAGATGAGTTAGCCTATGTGGACTTTGTCACGGATCCTACCACAGATAACGCTTACCGTTTCGCAGCGGTAGATGTGCTGGCGAAGTATGCACCGAAGGAGGTCATGCCACACAGATTCGTTGAGGCTTCTGCTTATGAGGAGCGGGATCTGATAGATAACGAGTTAAAGGCCTATGTGAGCAATTTCATTGGCACTAGCATGATGGAGGGGTTGACGGACGCCGCATGGGAAGAGTATCTGAATCAGCTCACAGTGCTTCAGTATTACGATTATCTTGATTGGTATCAGAGATATTATGACAATACACTGTAAGGAATTTTTAAGGGCGTGGCTGCAGGCGACGGGGCTGCGCCCTTGTTTCCACATATGAGACAGATAAGACATGAGGCAGTGAAACCTCCCGCTTCAGAAGACCTGGGAGGGCAGTTGTACGATTGTAGAAGGAGAATAGAGGATATGAAGAAATTATATTTGCGCCAGAAAGGCATCTTGCCAGGAACGGATGTGACATTAGCCCTTGCAAATCTGTTTTCGGAGCATCGGACAGACACGGAGTTCATTTTCGAGGAAGGAGACTACTATTTTTCTCCTCAGCCGGAGCTGGTATATGACTATCGAAATTCAAATGGCAGATACACGCCAGAGCGCAGATTAGGTATCTGGATGCGGGGGATGCGGGACTGCGTTGTCAGAGGAAATGGGGCCAGGTTTTACTATGCGGGAATGATGCAGGCTATTACACTGGATTCCTGTCAGAACATCAGCCTGGAGAATTTTGTCATTGACTGGAAGAAGCCACTCATGGCGGAGGGTGTGGTGGTAGCTTTTTCGGAAAAAACCATAGACCTTTTCATAGATCCGGTGCTGTTCCCTCATCGGGAGAGAAATGGCTGGATTGAGTTTGATGCGGGAAATGGGGAATGGGCACCCTTGGAGAATATCCCCCATGTGCAGTTTGATGTGGAGACAAATATAGTCAGACGCGACTCCGGCGATAAATTCTGCCCGTCCTCTATGGAAGTGGTGGGGAAGAATGTATACCGATTTACGGCGGGATATACAGAGACTGCAATCGGGAATATTTTTGCGCTGCGTTTCAGTGATAGGCGCCAAGTGGGGACATTTGTGGAAAACTGTCATGATATCACATTTTCTGATGTAACAGTGCATTCCTGTTCAGGCCTGGGGTTCCTGTGCCAATTTAACCACAACCTTACATTTAGGAGAGTGCACTTGGTGCCCAATGTGCAGGCTGGTCGGAGAGTCACAGGGCCTGTTGTGGACGGTTTCCATTGCAGCTGTAATGCGGGAAGGATTACGGTGACGGAGTGCACCTTCAAGGGCATGATGGACGATCCCATCAATGTCCATGGCGCTTACACACTGGCTGTGGAAGCGATGGATGAGAAGAGGGTGACAGGGCGTTATGGGAAACAATGGCTGCGGGGATTTCACTATTGGGCCAGAACCGGGGAGACCATTTGTTTTTTGGATAGGCGCAACATGACGTCGGTGGGTAGTGCTGTGGTGGACTCCTATGAACTGGACGATCTGGACACCTTCCATCTGCAATTTAGAGAACCTTTGCCAGAGAACGTATTGGCATTGGTAAAGGAAGGCCTAGTGGCAATGGAGAATGTGGACAATACACCTTCCTTTGTGTGCACGAAGAACCGATTTGGTAGCTGCCGGGCTAGGGGACTTCTGGTATCTACGCAGAGACCGGTGCTGATTGCGGAAAATTATTTTGAATCCTCCGGCAGCGCTATACTGATGGCAGGGGACTTGCTGGATTGGCATGAATCTGGACCATGCTACGATGTGGAGATACGCGACAATGTGTTTACCGATAGATGTCTGACTTCTATGTACCAATATTGTGAAGGCGTCATTTGTATTCATCCCCAGGTACCGGAAGCGGATGTGAACACGCCTTACCACCGGAATATCCGCATCACAAACAATATTTTTGACACTGCGGATACAACGGTGCTGTACGCAATTTCCTGCGGCGGGCTGACCTTTGCGGACAATCGGATCTACAAGAGCTACGCAGCGCCCAAATGGCATCCAGGAGAGGCAGCCATAGAACTGCATTATTGCAGAGAAGGGGCTCTGAGCCACAACAAATGGATTGGAAAGTTTGGCTTTGAGAGGATTCTGGATATGGAGTGCTGTGAGATGATATCTGCCCAGGAGATAGGGGATTGCTGCCTGCAATGACAGTAATCCCAAGAGAAGTGTCAAGATGATGGATTGGTATGCGTGTCAAAGCACGCAAAAGGGAACAAAGATATGAAGACTTGTATTACGGCTTATAAGAATGTAAATTTTATTGAGATTGACGGCGAACGCTATCTGCCTGCCGCATTCCGCTCCTTTCGCCCTACGCCTGCCAATGTGAGTCTGTTCCACAGAGCAGGGGTGCGCCTTTACCAGACATTGGTGAGCGGAGGATTGAGTTCAGTAAAGGTACCGTATTCCAACTATGGTGCAGTCTGGGTTGGAGATGGGAAATACGATTTCTCTGCCTTTGACCGCCAGATGAAAATGTTCCGCCGGTTTGCGCCGGAAGGGTATCTCATGGTTATGGTGCAACTGGACACACCCCAGTGGTGGCTGAAAGAATATCCAGATGCCGCGGACAGTTATAAGGCCATAGGAGAGGCACTCTTCAGTGGGGAATGGGTGGAGGAAGCCACAGCCTACCTGAAAGCTTTCTTGGAATATGCACAGGAGCAATATGGAGATTTTATTTTCTCTTATGGTATTACAGCTGGAAACTCCAACGAATGGTTCAACTTCCAGGAGGAGATCAGTGAGACGAAGAAGAGAGCTTTTGCGGAATATGCAGGATCCTCTGTAAAATGTCCGAACTCCTATAAGGAGCTGAATAGCCCCCAGGCGGAGCTTCTGGCGCCGGACGATAGCAGAGTGCGTTATCGGCAGTTTGCGGCTACTTTGGTGCCGAAGCTGATATGTCATTTCGCCCATGCTGCCAGAGAGGTGATCGGCCGCGATAAGCTATTCTCCGTATTTTACGGCTATATCGACATGCCTACGAATTGGCAGAACCGCACAGACACCAATGGATATGAGGAGGTATGGAAATGCCCGGACATCGATATCCTATTATCGCCAGCTGCTTACGGGGAGGCGCGGAAACTGGACGGCGCTTCCTCCTACCAATATGCGGTAGACTCCATCGGAATTCATCATAAGCTATATGTGCATGAGATAGATCACCGCACTTATCTTGCGGGCTACCCTCTGGAGAACTTTGTATCCTGCTATGAGAAGGAGGCCTATGAGACAGAGTACGAGACTGTCATGGTGCTGCGCAGGGAGCTGTGTGCCGCCATGTGCAAGAACGGGATGTACTGGTGGTTCGACTTCTTTGGAGGGTATTATAGCTCCCCGCTGCTGGAGCATGAGCTGGAGCATCAGCTAAAGATTCTGGAGAGGGTCTGTGAGAGGGAATATAGGTCGGTTTCGGAGATAGCAGTATTTGTAGATCCTATGAGCTTCCTCTACCTTCCGGACAATACAGGCATTACCCAGACTTATGTAAGACATATGCGTAATGAACTT
>CANRZC010000284.1 GCA_947644185.1 uncultured Acetatifactor sp. | reverse complement strand
TATGCTGTTGCTTCATTCTTTGTTTCTGACATTAATGGCACTCCCTTCTATTTTTCCTATCGGTAATCGCTCTGGGCGACTGGAACGCAAGATCCTGTGGCATCAAAATTCGCCATCGTCCTCGAACTCATCGGAATCCGGTTCGTAATCCAGGTCGTCGCCCTCATCGTCGAACTCATCTTCCTCATCCTCGTCCTCTTCAGAGCTCATAAGTTCACCACTCTCATCATTAAACTCCTGCGCCTGGTATCCCATGGCGCCCAGAGAGCCATTGTCATAATCATCGTATTTGCGATCATCGCCCATCTCATAGCGGTAATCTGTATCGCCATAATCGATGGTCTCCATAATCTCGACTTCGGTCTGATCCTCTCGCAGTACCCTGACATCCAGTCCCAATGCCTGCAGCTCTTTTAGCAATACCTTAAAGGACTCTGGAATGCCAGGCTCAGGGATATTGTCTCCCTTGATAATAGCCTCATAGGTCTTCACACGACCTACCACATCGTCAGACTTCACAGTCAAAATCTCCTGCAGCGTATAGGATGCCCCGTAGGCTTCCAGTGCCCACACCTCCATCTCTCCAAAACGCTGTCCGCCGAATTGTGCCTTGCCGCCTAGAGGCTGCTGGGTCACCAGAGAGTAGGGTCCCGTAGAACGCGCATGAATCTTGTCGTCCACCAGATGATGAAGCTTCAGATAATGCATGTGGCCAATGGTAACCGGACTGTCAAAGAATTCTCCTGTCCTGCCGTCCCGCAGGCGCACCTTTCCGTCTCTGGAAATATGCACACCCTTCCACAGCTCTCTGTGGTCTCTGTTGTCGGAAAGATACTGGAGAACCTCTGGCCGCAGCTCCTCTTTATGCTTTGCCTCGAACTCTTCCCACTCCAGATTTACATAGTCATTGGCCAGATCCAAAGTATCCATAATATCGCGCTCATTGGCACCGTCAAAAATCGGTGTGGCCACATTAAATCCCAGGGCCTTTGCAGCCAGAGACAAATGAATCTCCAGCACCTGCCCAATATTCATACGGGAAGGCACACCCAGAGGATTCAATACAATGTCCAGGGGCCTGCCGTTCGGCAGATAAGGCATATCCTCCACTGGCAACACGCGAGAAACCACACCCTTGTTGCCATGGCGGCCTGCCATCTTGTCTCCTACAGAAAGCTTTCTCTTCTGTGCAATATAGATACGCACTGCCTGATTTACGCCAGGTGACAGCTCATCGCTGTTCTCCCTGGTAAATACCTTCGCATCTACTACAATGCCGTATTCTCCATGGGGCACCTTTAAAGAGGTATCGCGGACCTCTCTGGCCTTCTCCCCAAAGATGGCTCGCAGCAGCCGCTCCTCTGCGGTCAGCTCCGTCTCGCCCTTCGGTGTAACCTTTCCCACCAGGATATCCCCTGCCCGAACCTCTGCGCCTATGCGGATGATTCCTCTGTCATCCAGATCCTTTAAGGCATCATCGCCCACGCCAGGCACATCTCTTGTAATCTCCTCAGGTCCCAGCTTGGTATCTCTGGCTTCCGCCTCATATTCCTCAATATGCACAGAGGTATACACATCGTCTTGCACCAGCCGTTCGCTGATCAACACGGCATCCTCGTAATTGTAGCCTTCCCACGTCATGAATCCAATCAGCGGATTCTTGCCCAATGCCAGCTCACCCATGGCTGTGGACGGACCGTCAGCAATGACCTCTCCAGCCTCCACATGGTCTCCCTTGAATACAATGGGCTTCTGATTATAGCAGTTAGACTGATTGCTTCTGGTAAATTTCGTCAGGTGGAACTCCGCCTTCTCGCCATCGTCATAGGTCATCCGAATCACAGAAGACGACACGTAGTCAATAGTGCCTGCCTTCTTCGCCACCACACAGACACCAGAGTCCACCGCAGCTTTTGGCTCCATGCCAGTGCCCACTGCAGGCGCTTCTGTGGTCAAAAGAGGTACCGCCTGGCGCTGCATGTTAGACCCCATCAGCGCACGGTTGGCATCATCGTTCTGCAGGAACGGAATTAGCGCTGTGGCCACTGAGAATACCATGCGGGGAGATACGTCCATGTAGTCAAACATGGCGCGAGGATACTCCGAGGTCTCCTCTCTGTAACGGCCAGATACTGTATTGCGGACAAAATGTCCCTCTGGGTCCAAGGCCTCACTGGCCTGTGCCACATGATAATTATCCTCTTCATCTGCAGTCATATAGACAACTTCATCCGTGACCACAGGATTCTTCGGATCAGATTTATCCACCTTTCTGTAGGGCGCTTCAATAAATCCATACTCATTGATTCTGGCATAGCTTGCAAGATAGTTGATCAGACCGATATTGGGACCTTCAGGCGTCTCAATGGGGCACATTCTCCCATAATGGGAGTAGTGTACATCACGCACCTCGAATCCGGCCCGGTCTCTGGACAGACCGCCAGGGCCCAGTGCAGAGAGACGTCTCTTGTTGGTCAGCTCAGCCAGCGGATTGTTCTGATCCATAAACTGGGACAGCTGAGAGGATCCAAAGAATTCCTTCACAGCAGCGGTCACAGGCTTGATGTTGATCAGGGACTGGGGCGAGATCTCGTCTGCATCATGGGTGGTCATACGCTCACGTACCACTCTCTCCATACGGGAGAGACCAATGCGGTATTGGTTCTGTAACAGCTCACCTACGCAGCGGATACGCCGATTGCCCAAATGGTCAATATCGTCGTCGTTTCCAAGGCCGTACTCCAAATGCATATTGTAATTGATGGAGGCGATGATATCTTCCTTCGTAATATGCTTTGGCACCAGCTCATGGACATTCTTCTTGATAGCCTCTGCCAGCTTCTCAGGATCATGGGAAAACTCCTCCAAAATCTGCGCCAGCACAGGATAATACACCTTCTCGCGAATACCGAAATCCTTCGGATTGCAGTCCACATAGGCGGTCAAATCCACCATCATATTGGAGAGGACCTTTACATTCTTCTCCTCAGTCTGAATATATACGAAAGGAACTGCCGCATTCTGGATCCTGTCTGCCAGCTCCATATGAATTTTGTCACCTGCAGCTGCCAGAATTTCCCCCGTAGAGGGATCTACCACATCAGCTGCCAAAATTTGGTCTCTGATCCGGTTGCGAAGTGCCAGCTTTTTGTTAAACTTATATCTGCCCACCTTTGCCAGGTCATATCTGCGAGGGTCAAAAAACATAGCATTGATCAGGCTTTCAGCGCTCTCCACGCTCAAAGGCTCCCCAGGGCGAATCTTCTTGTACAGCTCTAGCAGACCCTCCTGATAGTCCTCCGCCGTATCCTTTGTGAAGCTGGCTTCGATCTTAGGCTCATCTCCAAAAACTTCCCGGATCTCATCATTGGTCCCTATGCCCAGGGCACGGATCAACACTGTCACAGGAACCTTGCGGGTCCTGTCCACACGGACATAGAAGACATCGTTAGAGTCTGTCTCATACTCAAGCCACGCGCCACGGCTGGGGATAACAGTGCAGGAATACAGCTTTTTGCCCAGCTTGTCATGTCCGATGGCATAGTAAATGCCAGGAGAACGCACTAGCTGGCTTACGATAACACGCTCTGCGCCGTTGATGACAAAAGTGCCTGTCTCTGTCATCAGGGGCAGGTCTCCCATGAAGATCTTATGTTCAC
>CANRZC010000283.1 GCA_947644185.1 uncultured Acetatifactor sp. | reverse complement strand
ATATAATCATAAGAAAAATATCCCACCAAGCCACCGGTAAAGGGTGGCATCCCCTGAAACTCAGGACTCCTGTTCTCCTCCATGATTTGACGAATACAGCTTCTCACATCTTTCTCTGTGTTCTGTATGGTCAATGGTGTCTTTATTTTTGTTATACCGTTGCAGCAGGTGATCTCTAAGATGGGATCATAGCCCAAAAACGAGTATCGCCCCCACCTCACATCCGCCTCTGCACTTTCCAGCAGATACGCATGGCTGCTGACCTTTTTTAACATGCGCAATACCTCAATGGGTGTGGAGATATCCGCATAAATTTCTGTGCTCACCGGAATGACACCATAGTGCCCCTCCTTTACCAGTTTCTTGCACACCTCCAGTGCAGGCTCTATCTTCTTCATAATTCTCTCCTTTCCTGCCGCCCTACAAAATTCACCATAGCAGCCCATTCTGCCACCATTTTGTACACGACAAAAATCCCGTCCCTGACAAAATACGAGTTTTGTCAAGGACGGGATCTATCACAGTCTGATACACTTCCCGCGGTGCCACCTTGCTTCGCCCTAATTGGGGCGCTCTTAACAGGATACCATCATATCCCCGGCAACTGACGTATGCCCTACGTTACAAAATACTAAAAGCTCTCGCTTCGTTCCTTGTACCCTCCGTGGTCCATTTAACAGTCTGCGTCCTGGCCTTTCTCAGCATCCAGCCTCTCTGTAAGTGCACGATCCGTTTTTATCTCCACATCTACGGTTTGGTTTTGCTATTTATTTTTCCTTCAGTCACTTTGCTATAGCTGTAACTGATTTAATATATTACTCCAGATTTTGTACTGTGTCAATATTTTTGCAAAATATTTTTATTTTTTGCACAATAATCATTTATTTGGGAAATTTGTTGCTATCCTACAGGAAATACGATATAAAAGAAATGGAAACATTGAGCTGAGATGGAGGAAATAGCTTTGGACAATAAAGCAATCAAAATCGCTGTAGTGGATATTGGAGGAACTTGTATCAAATCTGGCCTGTGGCAGAATCATGAAATCGGGCAGTTGCAGGAAACGGACACCGAGGCCAGCCGTGGTGGAGACTATGTGATACATAAAGTCCTTCGAATACTGGAGAGTTACCAGCCCTTTCAGGCTGTGGGCATCAGTACCGCTGGACAGGTGGATGTGAAAAATGGAAGGATTCTATATGCAAATGGCAATCTTCCGGGATTCACAGGCATGCCTGTCCGTGAGATCATAGAAAGTGCTTTCCATGTCCCTGTGGCTCTGGATAATGATGTGAACTGTGCGGCAGCAGGCGAGGCCTTCTACGGTGCAGGGCGCGAACATGAGAACTTTCTGTGTCTTACCTATGGCACTGGTGTAGGCGGTGCCATTGTCCTGGACAGGGAGGTCCACACTGGAGCCAACTATTCCGCAGCAGAGTTTGGCGGCATCCTGGTCCATCCAGAAGACAGAGAGCCTTCAAAAGATATGTTAAGCGGCTTTTATGAGCGGTATGCCTCTACCACTGCCCTGGTACAAAGCGTTCGATGCCATTTCCCTGAGATACACAATGGCCGCGAGATCTTCGCTCGTCTGGAGGACGCACAGATCCGCAATCTGGTGGATGCGTGGATCCGCGAGATCGTTTTAGGTCTGGTCAGCCTGGTCCATATCTTCAATCCCTCTCTGATTGTACTTGGAGGAGGCATTATGGAACAGACTTATGTCATAGACAAGGTGCGAAAGCAGCTGATGGAACAGCTTATTCCTTCCTTCCGAAATGTTGAAGTTGTACCCGCTGCGCTGGGAAATGTAGCTGGAATGTTAGGTGCTGCCAAGGCGGCACAGAAGGCCTATCTGGCCAGAAAGGATAATATATGATAAATCAAAAAGTAGATTCCTTAAAAGGAAAGCTGATTGTGTCCTGTCAGGCATTGCCCCACGAGCCTCTCCACTCTTCCTTCATCATGGGAAGGATGGCTCTGGCCGCAAAAGAGGGAGGTGCCATGGGGATCCGTGCCAACACAAAAGAGGATATCAGAGAAATTCAGTCCCAGGTAGATCTGCCTATTATCGGCATTGTAAAACGAGATTATGCGGATAGCAGTATCTACATAACACCTACTATCCAGGAGATCGAGGAGCTGATGGAAGCTGGGCCTGAAATTATTGCCCTGGATGCCACAGAAAATCTGCGGCCAGGTGGCATGACTTTGGACACTTTCTTTGGGCAGATTAAGGAACGGTATCCCCATCAATTATGGATGGCAGATTGCTCTACTGTGGAAGAGGCTCTCCATGCTGACGAACTGGGCTTTGACTTCATCGGTACTACATTGGTAGGCTATACAGAGCAGAGCAAGGGAGACAAGATCGAGGAAAATGATTTCGAAATCCTGCGAAAGATAATTTCTGGCGCAAAGCATCGGGTAATTGCAGAGGGAAACATCAATACACCGGATAAGGCAAAGCGAGTAATTGAGCTGGGAGCCTTCAGTGTGGTGGTAGGTTCTATCATCACCAGACCGCAGCTTATCACCAAAAGCTTTGCAGATGCTTTGAAATAGAGGCTAGAAAAAGAGGGTGTGGAGGAAAACTCCACTACCCTCTTTTTTTCACGCCTCTGGCGGCACTGTCTCTTTCGCCTGGGCTTTGAATTTCGCAACCTCTTTCATGGCCTGCGGAATGGCGATATTGGTGCCAGCTCCCGCCACGCACCCACCTGGACAGGCCATCCCCTCTATCAGACAGCCGTTCTTCTTCCCGGCCTTTGCCAAAAGCAGCATCTTTTTACAATCTGCCAGTCCTTCTGCATGCTCAATTTTCACCTCTGTGCCTGGGTAGTAGGTTTGGATGCATTCTTCAATGGCTCCGGCAACACCACCAGCCACCCCATATCCGCGGCCAGCACTGGTGGCGTCCTCCATCTCGTCCATGGCCTTAATCTCTTCCAGGAGAATTCCTTTTGCCTCAAACATCCCAGTCAACTCCTCGAAGGTAATGACAAAATCTACATCCGATCGCACTGTCCTTCGGCTGGCCTCCAGCTTTTTAGAGGCGCAGGGACCAATGAACACAACGAGCGCCTGGGGATGATCCTGCTTAATGATCCTGGCTGTAGCTACCATGGGAGTCAGCTCATTGCTTATCTTGTCAATGGTCTCTGGAAATAAGTGCTTTGCCATCACAGACCAGGAGGGGCAGCAGGAGGTCAAAGCAAAGTCCTGCTTTCCGGTGGCCACTTCTCTCACATAGTGTTCCGCCTCTGCCATGCATCCCAGGTCAGCCCCGATAGCCGTCTCATACACATCTGCAAAGCCCAGCTCTTTCAGGGCGGTTTTGAACATCTGGGGGGTGACCTTTGGGCCAAACTGACCAGCAAAAGCCGGAGCCACCTGGGCAATGATTTCCTTCCCGGACTGCATAGCGCGTATGAGCTGGAATATCTGAGATTTATCCGCTATGGCCCCAAAAGGGCAGCTAACCATACACATTCCACAAGATACGCACATCTCATTGTCTATATAGGCTCGTCCGAATCTATCTGACTGAATGGCATTTACGCCACAGGCAGCCTTACAAGGGCGCTCCTTGTGGCAGATGGCATCATAGGGGCAAAAATCCTTGAATTTCCCACATTTGATGCACTTCTCCTGATCAATGACAGACTTGCCATTCACCA
>CANRZC010000282.1 GCA_947644185.1 uncultured Acetatifactor sp. | reverse complement strand
TCTGTGAGTTCATTGATGACTTGCTGGAGGGTATAATAATTTGTGTACTCCTTTTCCAGCACATAATCGCTGACCTGGGCATTGGTCATGGGGAAATTCACCCGGTCCAGCATATACAGTACGATTAATTTGTAGAGGGTCAGAGGATCCTGTAGCATTTCCCTCACTTCCTTTTCTTTATAAGGTTTTGCCATTAAATATGGGATTTCACAGCCTCTGCCACCAGCTCCGCCACCTTCGGGTTGAAGGCCTCAGGCATGATATTGTCCTCATGCAGATCCTCTTCGGGCACCAGATTTGCGATGGCCTGGGCGGCAGCTAGCTTCATTTCTTCCGTGATCTGTGTGGCGCGGCCTTCCAGGGCACCCTTGAAGATACCGGGGAATGCCACCACATTGTTCACCTGATTGGGGAAATCGCTGCGGCCGGTACCCACTACCCGGGCGCCTGCGGCTTTTGCCACATCTGGCATGATCTCCGGCACCGGATTTGCCATGGCAAACAGGATGGCATCCCGATTCATGGTGCCAACCATTTCAGCTGTGACAATATTGGGGGCGGACACACCCACGAAAATGTCTGCTCCTCTCAGGGCGTCGGCCAGACTACCTGTCTCACCGGCCAGATTGGTAACCTCAGTCATTTTCTGCTGCATCCAGTTTAGGCCTTCTGTAGATTTAGAGAGAATACCTACCTTATCGCACATGAGGATATTGGGAAAGCCATAGGTCAGAAGAAGCTTTGTGATGGCCACACCAGCACTGCCGGCACCATTTACTACCACACGGCAGTCTTCCTTCTTTTTGCCCACTACCTTTAACGCATTGATGATGCCGGCCAGCACCACGATGGCAGTGCCGTGCTGATCATCATGGAACACAGGGATATCTAAAGTGGCTTTCAGCCGTTCTTCAATCTCAAAGCATCTGGGAGCGCTGATGTCCTCCAGATTGATGCCGCCGTAAGAGGGGGCCAACCATGTGACTGCCTTGATGATTTCCTCGGTATCCTGTGTGTCCAGGCAGATGGGCACTGCGTTGACACCACCGAACTCCTTGAACAGGACAGCCTTTCCCTCCATCACAGGCATAGCCGCATAGGGGCCAATGTTGCCCAGACCCAGAACGGCACTTCCATCGGAGATTACAGCCACTGTGTTGGCCTTCATGGTATATTTGTAGGCTTTTTCCTTATCCTGTGCGATGACCTTGCAGGGCTCTGCCACACCAGGCGTATAGGCGATGGCCAGATCCTCTCTGGATTTCACAGGGGCCTTTGAGACAATTTCCAATTTGCCGTTCCACTGCTCATGCATGATAAGAGCCTTTTCGTTGTTTGTCATTGGTTTACCTCTTTTCCAGTTGTCTTGATGACATGTGCTGTCTAACTATCAGTATCATATAATAGTTTGCTGCCTTTCGCAAGGACTTTGTGAAGGAAGTGGATTGGATTTATTAAGACAAGTACAACATAATTATAATTTGGGGGTTCCTATTTTTGGAAAAGTGTATTATAATAGACACATAAGACATGGGTTCGACCATGCGCATCAAGGCTGCACATCAATGTCTGATCAAGCTGTGCCCCCCTTTATTTATGACAATAGAATGTAACAGGCATTTTTCTGTTGTATTGCGACTATTAAGATCAGGAGGAATCTATGAAAGAAAAGTATGAATCATTGGCACTTGTACAGTTAAAGGAGCTGGCGAAAGTCCGCGGGCTCAAGGGTACATCTTCCATGAAAAAAGCCGAGCTAGTGGAAGCTATGCTGGCTGAGGACGAGAGGATAAAGAAGCAGGAGGCAGAAAATGCGCCTAAGCAGGAGACCACACAGCAAAATGGCGAGAGTGCGCCAGAGCCTGTGCGCAAGAAAAGTATTGTGACCAACAAGCGGCCGGCTTCCTCTCAGCAGAGAGGGACCCGGGTACAGAAAGCAGTAAGGGATGAGAGTAACTATAAGGCGGAGCCTGCAGCGGCCACAGAGCGGGTTAAGAAAGCGGACGAGTCCCCTAAAGCGCCCACATCAGCAGCGCCTCAGACAGCAGGAGCTTCCACAGCGCCCAAGGCCTCAGGGACCCAGACAGGGGCACCTAAAGCGGCAGCTGGGACTCAGGCGGCTCCAGCACCCCAGCCTGTGACCCCCACAGTGGGTCAGCCGGCCTCTGCAGCAGCCCAGCAGCCAGCGCCTCAAAGCGCCACAGCACCTGCGGCAGGCCAGAATCCGGCATCTGCCATGCCCCGTGCACCCCGTTCCACAGAGGTCTATGATGAGAAGACTTATCCAAAGGAGCTGGACAGTGGCGAGGAGGCCAGCGGTATCCTGGAGGTAATGCCAGATGGCTACGGCTTTATCCGCTGTGAGAATTACCTGCCTGGAGAGAACGATGTCTACGTGGCGCCCAGCCAGATCAGACGGTTCGGGCTGAAGACCGGAGATATTCTGCGGGGGAACAAGCGTATCAAGACCCAGCAGGAGAAATTTAGCGCATTACTGTTTATTCGGACCATCAACGGCTACACCATTGAGGAGGCATCCAAGCGCAAGGCCTTTGAGGATATGACGCCTATCTTTCCCGACGAGCGCATTCGGCTGGAGACTCCGGGCAGCAGTGTGGCCATGCGAGTTATGGATCTGGTGAGCCCTATTGGCAAGGGACAGAGAGGTATGATTGTATCCCCGCCCAAAGCGGGCAAGACCACACTGTTAAAAGAGGTGGCAAAGTCCATTCTGCGCACAGATCCCAATGTGCATATGCTGATATTATTGATAGATGAGCGCCCGGAGGAAGTGACGGACGTGAAGGAGGCTATCATCGGCACCAATGTGGAGGTCATTTATTCCACTTTTGACGAGTTGCCAGAGCACCACAAAAGAGTGTCTGAGATGGTAATTGAGCGGGCGAAGCGTCTGGTAGAGCATAAAAAGGACGTTATCATTCTGCTGGACAGCATTACACGTCTGGCGAGAGCCTACAACCTGGTAGTACCTCCCAGCGGGCGTACTCTTTCTGGAGGTCTTGACCCAGCTGCACTCCATATGCCAAAAAGGTTCTTCGGTGCGGCCAGGAACATGCGCGGAGGTGGCAGCCTGACAATCCTTGCCACAGCCTTGGTAGACACGGGCAGCAAGATGGATGACGTGATATATGAGGAATTCAAGAGTACAGGCAACATGGAGATGATACTGGACAGAAAGCTGTCAGAGAAGCGTATCTTTCCTGCCATTGATCTGGCGAAGTCTGGCACGCGGAGAGAGGACCTGCTATTGACCAGTGAAGAGCTGGATGCCATCAATATTATGCGCAGGGCTTTGAATGGACTTAAGTCCGATGAGGCTACGGACAGGATTCTGGATATGTTTGCCCGGACCAGGAATAACAATGAATTTGTGCAAATGGTAAAAAGAAACAAATTTATTTAAAATAAGGCTTGCAACTGCATTGCCCATATGCTACAATAATAGCGCTGTTTGTGGTTCCATAAGCAGTGCGGATGTGAACAGGATTACTCTGAAGTTTCGCAGCTGCGAATCTACTATAGAGAGGTGAATGAGATGAAGGAAGGAATCCATCCTAAGTACTATCAGGCAACCGTGACATGTAACTGCGGCAACACTTTCGTGACCGGCTCTACAAAGCCTGAGATTCACGTAGAAGTATGCTCCAAATGCCATCCCTTCTACACTGGC
>CANRZC010000281.1 GCA_947644185.1 uncultured Acetatifactor sp. | reverse complement strand
AAAGTCTCAGAGCAGTTTTTCTACTCCATGCAATCCTGCCCTAGAAGGCTTTGCATGGAGCTGATGCAATCATTAGCAACATAATCCTTTTATTACTCCTTCCTAGTATTGACAAAAATTCCATTGTCATCAAAAGCTGACATAGTGTCCTTCTGAGTCAATATTATAAACCACATCAAGCCAAATCGCAAGCCTCCCTCAGGAGCTGCCCAACAAAAGCTTTGTGTAATCCTCCTTGGGATGGTTAAAAATTTCCTCCGTGTCCCCTATTTCAATGATTCTGCCATCCTTCATGATCATGATCCTGTCACACATCTGGTAGACTACATTGATGTCATGGGAAATAAACAGATAAGACAGTCCCATCTCCTCCTGAAGCCGCTTCATCAGCTCCATGATCTGGGCCTGTATGGTCACATCCAGCGCAGACACCGGCTCATCCGCAACCAAAAAACCCGGTCTGGTGATCAATGCTTGGGCAATGCTGACACGCTGCCGCTGTCCTCCTGAGAGCTCTGCGGGCCTGCGATAAAAATAGCTTTCCTCCATGCCCACCTTTCGCAGCATATCTCGGGCGGCGGCTTCCCTATCAGCCTTTGACATAGCCTTTGTCTTATCCAGCGCTCCCGCAGCTCTTAAGGGCTCCTGCAGCAGCCAGCCAATGGTCTTCGATGGGTTTAAGCTGCTGTAGGGATCCTGAAATATCATCTGAGGGCGGACACTGCGGTGGCTGATCTGCCCTTTGATATGGCAATTCATGCCCAGGATTGCTTTGGAAAGTGAGGTCTTGCCGCAGCCGCTCTCCCCCACCAGACCCAGGCTCTCCCCGGGCCGGACTTCAAAGTCAGCCCCGGACACCACGCACTGTCTCTGTTTTCCGCGAAAACTTTCTTTTACAGATAGATTTTTCCAGCCCTGAAAGAGATTGCGTTTTCCGTCCTGATAGTATACTGACAGATCTCTCACTTCCAAAATCGGCGTTGCAGGGATGTCCCTGGCAGGCTCCCTCTCACCCTGTACAGAAGCCGTTTTTGCCTCCATGGGCTCTACTGCGTTTTCCATCACCTTTTTCCTGGACTTCTTCTTCCGGGAGGGCACGGCCTCTATGAGATTCCTGGTATAATCCTGGGTAGGATGCTCAAAGATTTCCTCTGCTGTTCCACATTCCACTACGCATCCGTCTTTCATCACTGCCACATGGTGACACAGCCTTCTGGCCAGATTCAGGTCGTGGGTGATGAACAGCATGGCGTTCTTCTCTTTGCTGTTGATTTCCCGAAGCAGCTCGATGATCTGACTCTGGATGGTCACGTCCAGTGCCGTGGTGGGTTCATCTGCCACAATAAGCCTGGGGTGCAGGATCACCGCCATGGCAATCATCACCCGCTGGCGCATACCGCCGGAGAGCTGATGGGGATAACTCTCATAGACTGTCTCCGGCTCTTTTAAGCCCACTGCTTCGAAGGCCTCCAGCACCCTTGCCCTGCGCTCTTTTGGGGTAAGTTTCCTGTGAAGCCGCAACATCTCCTCCACCTGCCGTCCGGCTCTCTGGGTAGGGTTTAGGCTGGTCATAGGCTCCTGAAATACCATGGACATCTTCTCGCCCTGATAGCTTCGGTAGAGCCCCCTGTCCTGGGAATGTCCCGCCTCTCTAAGCACCACATCGTCAAAAAGAATACGGCCTGTGGTAATGCGCGCCGTATCCGCCTCCAAGCCCATCAGGGTCAGCGCAGTGACAGATTTCCCCGATCCGGATTCTCCTACCACGCCCAGAATCTCCCCGTCTGCCAGGTTCAGGCTTACATGCTTTACCACTTCCGTATTCCCAAAAGCCACGGACAAATCCTCTATCCTGATCAAACCAAAGCGCCTCCTTTCAGGCTCCCTAGCCACTGGTCATCCCATAGCTGAGCTTCCATGTATGAATTCACCTACAATCCTTCCCCCTGCGTATCCCCTCGCTAAACAGAGAGAATCCCAGCACCACCCACACAATCGTCAGTCCTGCGGAAAGCGCATACCAGGGCGCTGCCTGCAGATATCCCTGGGCATCCGACAGCATTTTCCCCAGGCTGGCGTCCGGGGGCTGCACTCCTATCCCCAGATAACTCATACCGGACTCCGCCAGGATGGCATTGTTGAAGCCTATCATCACGGATACCCAGAACACGGAGAAGATATTGGGCAGGATGTGTACAAAGAGAATCCGTAGCTTCCCCACCCCCATGAGCCTGGCCCGCCTGATATAGTCTGCATCCCGCAGCCGCAGGAATTCGCTGCGCACGATCCGCACATAACTGGGCACAAACACAATGCCCAGGGAAATTATCACATTCTGCCTGCCGCTGCCCAAGAGGCTGATAATGACCAATGTAAGCAAAATGCTGGGAAAACCATTGACAGCGTCGGTAATACGCATAACGATCTCGTCTATGATGCCGCCGAAATATCCGGTAAATGCTCCCAGAAGAATCCCCACAGCTCCCGAGAACAACACCACAAGGCTGCTGATAACAATGGAGGTCCCCAGGCCCTCCATGACCCTGGAGAAGATATCCCGGCCGAAATTGTCCGTACCAAAGATATGGCGAAAGGAGGGCGGGTTAAATTTTTCAGATGCTGACATAGCTGTAGTGCTGTAGGGCGTCCAGAAAAGTCCCAGAACCCCCAGCAGTACAGCAAGGCCTGTCATAATCAGGCCTGCTATGAGATATTTGTTCCATGAAATCCTCTGCCTCCATGGAATACCCTTATCCTCTTTCTCACTGTGCTTTTGTTCCATAGACCTCTCCCTGTTTTCCTGTCATCATTTCCCACTGATACGGGGGTCAATGAGTCGATATAAAATATCCACCAGAAAGTATACGAAAATCACCACAAAAGTAATATACAGAATCAATATCTCCACCACCGGAAAATCTCTGGTGGAAATGGAACTGATCAGCAGCCTGCCAATGCCTGGCAGACTGAAAACCTGCTCAATGACAATGCTGCCAGCCACGATCTCCGCCACAATCATGCCTAAGAAGGTAATCACCGGCATCATGGCATTGCGCAGCACATGCCCGTACATCACACGTCTCTTCGTACAGCCCTTGCTGTAGGCTGTGCGCACATAGTCCATGCCCACCTCTGTCAGCATGGCGTTGCGCAGGAATCTGGCTGTCATAGCGATTTTAGGCAGCGCGATGGACAGCGCCGGGAACAGCAGGTATCCTAGAAACCCGGAAAAATTCTCCTCATAGCTGATATAGCCGCCAGGGGCAAAGAACTTGAAGAGGATGCCGAACACAAAAGTCACCAGAATCCCCAGAAAGAAGGATGGCACCGCCATAGTGGCCTGTGTAATGACTCCCAGCACCATATCCAACACATGGCTGCCGCTCCTGGCCCAGAGTACCCCCAGGGGAATGGACACCAGCACGATCAGCACCATGGACAAGGCCGCCAGCCACAGCGTCACAGGCAACTTATCCCCTATGAGCTCTGCCACAGGCATCATCTCATTCATGTTTTTAGAGTAGCGATAGCTAACTCCCAAATCTCCTTTTGCCACCCCCGTCATCCAGTTGAGATACCGGACTACCGGCGGGTCGTTAAATCCCAGCTCTTCCCGAAGCTGCTCCTCCCTCTCAGGAGTGGCTTCCGTTCCCAGGATGGATGTGACCACATCCCCCGGGATAATCTGGAAC
>CANRZC010000280.1 GCA_947644185.1 uncultured Acetatifactor sp. | reverse complement strand
AATGAGCTGGTGGAATGCGCTAAAATGGTATCGGACCTGGATGTGAGGATGCTGAAGCTGAACGAAGAGATCCTGGCAATTACAAGAGAGCATGGAAGATAGATTTTTTCTATGTTGTAATCTGCTGGAGAAAATGATAGAATAATCGGGATGAGGAGAGAAGGTACAGCTGCCTGCAGGAGGCTGTGGGCGGAGCAGGAGGAAGATGATGGATATGTTTATGGACAAGCTGGCACAGAAACTGACAGCGCAGGAGATCATCAAGGCGAACACTGCGGCAGATGTGGAAGAACTGAACAAATTAAAGAACCAGATAGCGCAATACAATGAATGCCTAGCGAAGCTGCAGAAGCTGATAGATGACGGCGCTGCAAAGCTTTCCGGTATGCAGACCGGGGAGGGAGAGCTGGCCCGCCTGGTGGAGGAAGGGGCTGAGAAGACAAAGGCCCTGCAGCAGGAGGTAGAGAGCTTAAAGCAAGTGATAGGACAGCAGCAGGAGCGGCTGGACAGAATCGATAAATCTGCGGCGCAGCAGATAGAGTCCCTGGGAGCACAGGTGAAATCCCTGACTGGGGGCATGGGAACCAGGATGGAAGCCCTGGTAGGGCAGACGGAGAATCTCTCCATATCTGTGGCGGAGAAGATAGATCAGCTTTGCGGTCAGCTGGAGGCCCAGGCATCCGGTGGGCTGTCAGAGAGACTGGATTTGATGGAGGAGAATGTACATAAGGAATGTGTGAAGGTGTACCGCAATGTACAGGCTGTCATGGTTGAGGAGAGCGGCAAGCAGAGTGAGGCTATGGCCGAGACCAGAGCAGGTGTGGAAGCTCTCAAGGGTAGAATTGGTGCGGTGTTAGGAATCTCCATAGCGGCAATGGTGGTATCTTTGGCAGGTGTGGTCTATCAGGTCTTAAGTAGCTTTGGCCTGTTGCCTTTTTAGGGCTGTCCGCTAGGTGTGACTATGGGAAAGGAAGTTTGGAAACCAGGAAATATGCTTTACCCGCTGCCGGCAGTGATGGTGAGCATGGCGGATTTGGAGGGGAAGTATAATATTATTACCATCGGCTGGGCAGGTACGGTCTGTACCAACCCACCTATGGTCTCAATCTCTGTTCGCCCTGAGCGATATTCCTTTGGAATTCTCCACGAGACAGGGGAATTTGTCATTAATTTGACCACCAGGGAACTGGCTTATGCCACGGACTACTGTGGCGTGAAAAGTGGCAGGGATGTGGATAAATTTAAGGCCCTGGGATTGACAGCACTGACAGGACAAGCTGTAAAAGCGCCGCTGATCGGGGAGAGCCCGGTAAATATAGAATGCAAGGTGCGCTCAGTGACGCCCCTAGGCTCCCACCATATGTTTCTGGCTGATGTAATGGCAGTCCATGCCGACCAGAAATATATGGACAAAAAGCATAAATTCCATCTGGAACAGGCAGACCCCATTGTCTATTCGCATGGGGTCTATTATACGTGTGGAGAAGCCATTGGGACTTTTGGATTTAGTGTGAAAAAGAAATAAATGCATATTATTTTGAAACCGGGACATGCTATGGAAAAGCTTGTTTGTGCTGCTGCAGGCGGCTGTGACAGGAAGAAACTATAAGTGAAAGATTTAGGAAAACCATGGAAAAGAAGAAAAGAGATCATAAAAAATACAGATTTACATATATTAAAGCTACAGTAGGTACCCTCTTTCTGTGCTTGTTTTTCTTAAAGGGCTATACACCCTTTGAGGAGACAGGAGAGAACCTTTTTCACATCCAGGTAAATGGCCAGGATGTAGGTACTTTAGGGGATAAAGAGCGAATCGATGAGCTGTTGCTCCAGGCCAGAAAGAATGTGGTGGCCCAGAACACAGAGCTGGATAAGATCAGCGTGGGCTGTGAGGTTAAGGTTTATGATGTGGAGTACGAGGAGGAAATGGATTTTCGGATTGTAGGTTCCACAGAGGCCAACAGCCTTCAGAATAAAATTTCCAATGAGTCCCCGGTGGGCCACGCGCTGCTGGGCAGAAAGGCCGGCGAGACGGTGGAGGTCGAGACGCAGGCCGGAACGATTCAGTATAAAATTCTGGAGATCCAGAGGGTATCATAAAAGTTTAGGTCATACAGTTCACAAAGGAGTGGAAGAAAGTGGCAGAGCAGAATCAGCAGAACAGGAAGGAAGAGCAGGATTTAAACCAGTTGCTGAAGGTCCGCCGGGAAAAGCTGGCAGAGCTTCAGAACAGTGGAAAGGATCCTTTTCAGATTACAAAATTTGACGTAACCGCGCACAGCACGGATGCCAAAGAGCATTTTGAGGAGATGGAAGGAAAGGAAGTCTCCATCGCGGGCCGCATGATGGCCAAACGCGTGATGGGCAAGGCATCCTTCTGTAATGTCCAGGATTTAAAGGGAAATATCCAGTGCTATGTCGCAAGGGACAGCATCGGCGAGGAGTCCTATAAGGAATTCAAAAAGCTGGATATCGGAGACATCATCGGCATTACAGGCACTGTTTTCAAGACCAAAACAGGCGAGATCTCGATCCATGCAGAGTCCGTGGTCCTTCTCACAAAAAGCCTGCAGATTCTGCCGGAGAAATTCCATGGCCTTACGAACACGGATATGCGCTACCGCCAGCGCTATGTGGATCTGATCATGAATCCGGAGGTAAAGGACACATTTATCAAGCGCTCCCGCATTTTAAAGGAAATCCGCAGTTTCCTGGACGGGCGGGGCTTCATGGAGGTGGAGACGCCGATGCTGGTGTCCAATGCAGGCGGCGCGGCGGCCAGGCCGTTTTCCACCCACTACAACGCGCTGGACGAGGATGTAAAGCTGCGCATCTCGCTGGAGCTGTATCTAAAGAGGCTGATCGTGGGCGGCTTAGAGCGCGTCTACGAGATTGGGCGCGTGTTCCGCAATGAAGGCGTGGACACCCGGCATAACCCGGAGTTTACCCTCATGGAGCTGTATCAGGCATATACGGATTATGAGGGCATGATGGAGCTGACAGAGAGCATGTTCCGGTATCTGGCAGAGACGGTATGCGGGAGCGCGGTGTTAAGCTATAATGACACGGTGATCGATATGTCAAAGCCATTCGAGAGGCTGACGATGATCGACGCGGTAAAGAAATATGCCGGCGTGGATTTCAGCGTGGTGACAACGGACGAGGAGGCAAAGGCCTTGGCAGATCAGCATCATGTGGAGTATGAAGCGCGCCACAAAAAGGGCGATATCATCAGCCTGTTCTTTGAGGAATTCTGCGAGGAACATCTGATTCAGCCCACCTTTGTGATGGATCACCCGATTGAGATTTCTCCGCTCACCAAGAAAAAGCCGGGCAATCCCGAACTGGTGGAGCGGTTTGAGCTCTTCATCTATGGGCGGGAGATGTGCAACGCCTACTCGGAGTTAAATGATCCGCTTGACCAGAGAGAGCGGTTTAAGGCCCAGGAAGAAGCCTTCGCCGCCGGCGACGAGGAGGCGAACCATACGGATGAAGATTTTTTGAATGCATTGGAGATCGGAATGCCTCCGACGGGCGGGATCGGATACGGAATTGACAGGCTGGTGATGCTGCTTACGGATTCTTATGCGATACGGGATGTGATTTTGTTCCCCACAATGAAAACGCTTGGCGGAAAAGACCAGTAAAACTAAGGGTTTGCGGACTTAAAGACAGTATGGTACGACAAGAGTACGACAAAATAA
>CANRZC010000279.1 GCA_947644185.1 uncultured Acetatifactor sp. | reverse complement strand
ACGCCCATCCTGGCAATGACTTCCGCATTCTCATGGGTTTTTCTGCGGATATTGCTGATAATCTGTTCTCTCTGGTCCAAAGACATTCTACGCACAATCTTCTGGGAAGCCTTCGCAGCTGCAATGGCATCATTCATATCGGTAAAGATGCCATGCTTTCCGTTTACAGCTTCCGCAATCTGCATTTTCGCTACCACTTCCTGTACGATATCCTGTACCAGACTCTCGTTTACAAGCAATTTGCTACCTCCTCAAAGACTTTTTTCCCGTAAGCCGCCAGCGCCGTGTCCTGTTTGGCGCTTCCGCCGCTGACCCCCAATGCCCCCACAATCCTGCCATTTCGCTTCAGCACCTCACCACCGCCGAATATAACGATTCTCCCCTGATTGGTGAACTGTATGCCATACAGGCTTTCCCCGGGACCACACAATGTCCCCAGTTTAGCCGTGGACATCTGGAAGGCTATGGATGTATACGTTTTGTTCAATGCTATGTCAAAGCTTCCTATGTAGGCGCCGTCCATGCAGTGGATGGCCACTGGCCTTGCAGATGCATCGGATATGGCAGTGACCACACGCATATCCCACTGGGCCGCTTTGGCCTCAACCTTTTCGATAAGCTCCACCGCCAGAGCAAGGGGCATGGTGACCGGTGTCTGCGCTGAGCCTGTAGACACCAGATTCTCTGGCCTGGACATCCCCGCTTCTCTGCTGGCGCTGCTCATGGCACTGGCTATCGGCCTGGGAAAGACGTGGTTTTCTGGGGCATTATCCGAAGCTTTGCTAAAAGCATCTGCTCCTGCGCTGCTTGCAGGCCAGCCTGGGAAAGGCATGGCCTGCCCTACAGCCCTCTCCTGCTCCTGCCCCTGTGCCAGCTTTTCTATAACCTCACGGACCATTGCCTCTATTTCTCTGTTTTCCATCTAAAAATCTCCTGCAAATGCCCTGCCTGCTCATTACGTCAATGGGAAGCAGCCCTATTTGCCTAACTGCTCGATTACCTTTCTGGTAATCTCCGCCACTACATCCGCAGAAACCGTCGTCTTCTCTTTGCCGCTATGGCAACCGCCTCCACAGGTATGGCAGCTGGGCTTGCCCTCTCTTGCATTCGGGCAGAGGTTTGCCGGATGGCGTCCCTTCATGCCGAACTGTCTCCTGATTTCATAGAGATCCTCCACCTGCTGAGGTGTGAACTCCTTTGGGCCGCCCAAAACTCTCGACTGATACAAGAGCTGTGCATAAAATTCTACAGATTCCATCTTGAGATAAGCCGCCAGCAGGGAATCAGAATAGGTCAGCGCCCCATGGTTCTCCAAAAGAACTGCGTCAAAATGCTGCACGTACTCAGAAACCGCATCGGGAATCTCCATGGTGGAAGGTCTGCCGTACTTTGCGATAGGCACACAGCCCAGAGCAATGACAGCCTCAGGCATGATGGGCTGGGTCAGGGGAATCCCTGCAATGGCAAAGCTGGTGGCATACACCGGATGAGCATGCACTACACTTCTGACGTCAGGCCTCTCCTGGTACACTCTCATATGCATCTTGATCTCAGAGGAAGGCTTGAAATTGCCATTGGCCTGAATCACATTACCCTGTGCATCCACCTTACAGATATACTCAGGGGTCATGAAGCCTTTTGACACACCTGTGGGCGTACAAAGAAACTCTCTGTCATTGAGCTTTACAGAAATATTGCCGTCATTTGCGGCCACCATGTTTCTGTTGTAGATTCTCTTGCCGATGTCACAAATCTCTTTTTTGATTTCATACTCGTTCTGCATTTTGATTCCTCCTGGTTGGTCTCTTGTTCCTATTTTTGCTGGCCTGTACAATAGAAAGCATAGAGATACTTTCTATTGTACAGTATAATCCTATCCAACATATAAGTCAATATTTAAATGTTGGATTATGTAGTTTTTGTTTTATTTCTGTGGTTTTTAGCTCCAGAACCATTCAAATATGCCAAAATCTCCTCCACGCCCTGCCCTGTCACCGAATCCACAAAGAAAATATTCCTGCATCCAGAATTTCGCAGCCACAGCTCTGCCAAGGCTGTGTTGGCCTTTGGATGGTTTATCTTTGTCACAATGCCAATCACGTCCCGGTTCACCATGCAAGTAATGTTTGGCGGAAACAGGCAGTAGCTTTCCGTAGCTGCCACCAACAGCCCCACCACATCTGCCTCGTAGGCGTACAGGGCCAGCGCATAGCCCAGGTGATGGGTCTGGGCATACTCTCCTGGGGTATCGATCAAGATATCCTCATAGTGAATATACTGGGTCTTGTAATATTCTATCTTTTCTTTGGACAGAGCCTGCTTCAACGTGGTCTTTCCACTTTCGCTGCGGCCTATGAGTATCAGTCTTTTCATTGGGCTTTCCCCGAAAAGCTTCTCAAATAAATGACATTTCCATCCGGGTCAGAAAAACTCATATTGACTGCTCCCCAAGGACGCGTAGCAGGCGGCTCAATGATTTCCGCCCCCAACTGCAGGACTCTGTGGTACTCCTTTTCCACATCGTCCACAGTGAATGCCAGACAAATATTCTGGTTTTGATTATTTTTCACGGAACCGTCGTTATATATGGTCAGCATGGTTTCTTCCCCAATCAAGGTCTGATGCACTGGGTCATTGCTTCCATTGTCTATTTCCAACAGCCTTTTATAAAAATCTGCCAGCTTAATCACATCATTGGTGAGCAGGCTTACTTCTCCTATTCTCATGCAAATTTCACCTCTGAAAACATTTTAAGGATACAATTCCGTTTAGATAGTCACTCTCTCAATCACACAGCTATGTGGTTTATCTCGGCTATCCTTATCATAATTGATGCCTGCCAACAGAATTTCGCCGGAATACCCCTCCAAAGCCTGTATATAATGTCTATCTTTTATCTGCTGAATCGCCGTCCGGGCAGACTTGTCATACTTAAGTTCTATCACCACTGCTGGCTTGCCACGGGAGGGCAGAGGCAGGAACACCACATCGGCAAAGCCGCGGCCGGTAGGAAGCTCCCGAATCATCCGATAATCCTTCCTGGCGCTGTAATAGGCCAGACTGATAGCAGCTCCCAGAGAGCTCTCGTCATTATAGGTCAATATGGAGGCCACCTCCCTATGGGCCCTGTCCAGCCCCTGTGCAACCCTCTCTTCGTCGCCGAGAAGTGTATCCTCCAGCAAACGTTCCGATGCCCGCAGTACATTCATCACTTCTGTCCAGCCGCCCACGCTCATAGCATTCTCAAATTCCTCGATAATTTCCCTGTTGGGAATGAATGCCTCCTTGTTCTCAGAATCATAGCCTAAGTATCCCAAATGAATCAACAGAGTCAGCACATCATCCTTTGTCTGAAAGGAACACATATCATTCTGAAAGCTCCGGGTATTCACCCTGACCCGGCCTCCTCCCAGCATTTGGACAATATCGGCCCGAAGTCCATCGAAGTCCATGTCCATATAGACTTTCAGTGCATCATAGGTTTCCGTAGATGTCCAATAGTTTGAAAATCTACGGCGCAGCATCGCTTCCACCACGGATTTCGGATTATATACATGTTTGAATTCCGTCAGTTGGTATCCATCATACCAGTTTCCTGCCTCTGCGTAGTCCATGGAGAAACGCTCACAAAGCTTCTGAACCTCCGTGTCCGTAAAGCCAGTGTATTCCTCAAAAAAGCTCTGATCCGTCATGGAATATTCCCAGAACATATTCAGAG
>CANRZC010000278.1 GCA_947644185.1 uncultured Acetatifactor sp. | reverse complement strand
GTGCAGGATGAGATTAGGGCAATTGAGCGGGCAAGCATTAAGGAAATGGATGTGTCAATTGAGGATTTTGAGAGAAAGCTACAGGCAAATAAAGACAGAGATATGAGGGCCAAAATGACGTCTGTGGGACCACATAGAGACGACTTTTCCTTTGTAGTGGGAGACATTGATATCAGGAGATACGGTTCTCAGGGGCAGCAGCGCACAGCAGCTTTGTCTCTGAAGCTTTCTGAGATTGAGCTTGTGAAGAAGATTACAAAGGATACGCCAGTTCTTCTGTTGGACGATGTGCTTTCTGAGCTGGATTCCAACAGACAGAATTACCTTCTAAATAGCATAGGAGATATCCAGACCATTATCACCTGTACAGGTCTGGAGGAATTTGTAAACCACAGGTTTGAGATAAACAAGGTCTATAGAGTATCAGAAGGGACCGTCACTTGTATGAACAATGTATAGGGCGAAGAAGAGAGGAACAGACATATATGAGTGAAGAAAACATCAATAGTACAGCGGTAGATCATGAATATGGAGCGGATCAGATTCAGATCCTGGAGGGTCTGGAGGCAGTCAGAAAACGTCCTGGCATGTATATAGGCAGTACATCCAGCAGAGGTCTGCATCATCTTGTGTATGAAATCGTGGACAATGCAGTGGACGAGGCTTTGGCTGGCGTATGCGATACCATAGACGTGACCATTCATGAGGACAATTCCGTGACTGTTATTGACAATGGCCGGGGCATTCCTGTGGGAATCAACCACAAGGCGGGGATTCCAGCTGTGGAGGTGGTGTTCACCATTCTACACGCAGGCGGAAAGTTCGGCGGTGGGGGATATAAGGTGTCAGGAGGTCTCCACGGTGTGGGTGCCTCTGTGGTAAACGCCCTGTCCGAATGGCTGGAGGTGGAGATCTGCCAGGATGGGAAGAGATATAAGCAGCGATATGAAAGAGGAAAGGTGTGCTATCCCTTGAAGGAAATTGGTACCTGTGAGAAGGAAAAGACAGGGAGCAAGATTACCTTTCGGCCAGATCCTACCATTTTTACAGAGACCACAGAATTTGATTTTGATACTCTGAAGATAAGACTGCGTGAGATGGCCTTTTTGACCAAGGGCCTGAGAATCATTCTGCGGGATGAGAGAAAAGATCAGGAGGAATTGGAGGGCCACGAGAATGCCCAGATAAATGAACTGCTGCGCCGGGCGGAGGCTGACAGGGAACAGGAGGATTCGGAGGAAGCTCCTGTGAATCCAAAGCCTGTGGAAACGGAAAAGAAGAAGAGAAAGAAGTATGCAGAGTTTCATTATGAGGGTGGAATCAAGGAATTTGTGTCTTACTTAAACAAAAATAAGACAGCTTTGTATGATAATATTCTTTATTTTGAGGGACAGAAGAACAATGTCTATGTGGAGGTTGCCTTCCAGCACAATGATTCCTTTAATGAGAGGGTTTTTAGCTTTGTAAACAATATCAATACTCCAGAGGGTGGTACACATTTGCAGGGATTCCGCAATTCCGTGACCAAAACCTTTAATGATTATGCCAGGAATGCAAAACTGTTAAAGGATAGCGAACCTAATTTGTCAGGAGAGGACATTAGGGAGGGGCTTACCGCTATCATCAGCGTAAAGATCGAGGATCCCCAGTTCGAGGGACAGACAAAGCAAAAATTGGGAAACAGTGAGGCCAGAGGTGCTGTGGACAGTATTGTCAGCGAGCAGCTGACCTATTTTCTGGAGTTGAATCCCACTGTGGCAAAGACCATCTGCGAGAAATCTATTCTGGCCCAAAGAGCCAGGGAGGCCGCCAGAAAGGCCAGAGACCTGACCAGGAGAAAGACAGCGCTAGACGGCATGGCATTGCCTGGAAAATTGGCGGACTGCTCTGACAAGGATCCGAAGAATTGTGAAATCTATATTGTGGAGGGAGATTCCGCAGGAGGCAGTGCGAAAACTGCCAGATCCAGGGCTACCCAGGCTATTTTGCCTTTGCGGGGAAAGATTCTGAATGTGGAGAAGGCAAGGCTGGACAAAATTTATGCCAATGCGGAAATCAGGGCTATGATTACGGCATTTGGCACAGGAATTCACGATGATTTCGATATCAGTAAGCTGCGCTATGACAAAATTATTCTGATGACAGATGCGGATGTGGACGGTGCCCATATCAGCACTTTGCTTTTGACCTTTATCTACCGCTTTATGCCTGATCTTATCAAGGAGGGACATGTGTATTTGGCAAAGCCACCTCTGTACAAGCTGGAGAAGAATAAAAAGATATGGTACGCCTACAGCGATGAGGAATTAGACAATATTCTGTTAGAAGTAGGCAGAGATCAGAACAACAAGATACAGCGCTACAAGGGATTGGGAGAAATGGACGCAGAGCAGCTCTGGGAGACCACCATGGATCCTGCCAGAAGAATTTTGTTGCGTGTGAACTATGACGAAGAGATGGAGTCAGAGATCGACCTTACTTTTACCACACTGATGGGAGATAAGGTAGAGCCACGAAGAGAATTTATCGAGGAGAATGCAAAGTACGTGCAGAATCTGGATACCATCGGATAATACGGGTATTGGTTGTAACCGAATGACAGAATTTTAATGGGCGCCAAAGCTAGGAGTGTAAAGATGAAGGACGATATTTTTGACAATGTTCCAGAGATAGATAAAATTCATGAAGTGGATCTAAAAGAAAGGATGGAGGCCTTTTATATTGACTATGCCATGAGCGTCATTGCCTCCAGAGCACTGCCGGATGTGCGGGATGGACTGAAACCGGTCCAGCGAAGAGTCCTTTATTCCATGATTGAATTGAACAATGGCCCTGATAAGCCCCACAGGAAAAGTGCTCGTATTGTTGGAGACACCATGGGTAAGTATCATCCCCATGGAGACAGCTCTATCTATGGAGCCCTGGTAAATATGGCCCAGGAATGGTCCACCAGATATCCTCTTGTGGATGGCCATGGAAATTTCGGCTCCATGGACGGAGACGGTGCTGCCGCCATGCGTTATACAGAGGCGAGACTTTCCAAAATTTCCATGGAGCTGTTGGCGGATATCAACAAGGATACTGTAGATTTTGATCCCAACTTTGATGACACAGAAAAAGAGCCTGCAGTGCTTCCCAGCCGCTATCCTAATCTTTTGGTGAACGGTACCACAGGAATTGCAGTGGGCATGGCCACCAACATTCCGCCTCACAATCTGCGGGAGGTGGTAAATGCCATTGTGAAAATCATAGACAATAAGGTAGAGGAGAATAGGGAGACCTCTATAGATGAGATATTGCCTATTATAAAAGCCCCTGATTTCCCCACTGGAGGATTGATATTGGGCACAAGAGGCTGCAATGAGGCCTATCGGACAGGACGTGGGAAAGTGGTGGTGAGAGCTGTCACAAACATTGAGACCCTGTCCAACGGAAAGAGCCAGATTATCGCCACAGAGCTTCCCTATATGGTAAATAAGGCCAATTTGATCATTAAGATCGCAGAGTTGGTGAAATTGAAAAAAATAGACGGTATTACAGACATCCGCGATGAGTCCAACAGAGAAGGCGTCAGAGTAGTCATTGAGCTGCGAAAGGATGCCAACGCCAATGTGATTCTCAATCAATTATACAAGCATACACAGCTTCAGGATACCTTTGGTGTGATCATGCTGGCTTTGGTGGATCAGCAGCCGAAAATCATGAATCTTCTGGATAT
>CANRZC010000277.1 GCA_947644185.1 uncultured Acetatifactor sp. | reverse complement strand
CTGATAGGAATTTTAGGCGCGGTACTTATCCGGATGATTGTCTATGTGAAAGGCTTGGAAGCCCCTGGCCTGGGAGCGCTCATGGGCAAGAATAAGGTGTCTCCTGCAAAGAAGCTCAAGGAAAGGCTGGAGGCCAAAGGCTTTGAGGTATTTATCTATGAAAGTCCTATCCAGAAGATGATGAAGCAGATGGAGGAAGGCGGCAAGCCGGATATCAACCTGTATTTTGCGGGAAAGGATGCCATCAAGGATTTTGTGGCAAATCAGGATCTGATCATTACCATAGTGGACATTCCAGGAGGATTCCAGCCAGTGGCAAGGCCGTCCTTTGGTATGACAAAGGGTGGCGGGGAGATCCCATGGTATGTGCATGAGCTTCCTGTGATTGTCATTGGCACAAAGCAGCCTTTTGTACTGGCAGATATTCCGCAGGCCAGGACTTATATCAATACCTACGATGTGCTGGATACCACTTTTGACGCTTTGGTGGAGAAGCTGATGACAGGACCGGATGCCTTTGTGGGGCAGGATCCGGTGGATTCCTTCTGCGGAGTGTGGGACACGAAACTTTAAGTTGCAAAATTTGGAAAATGGTATTAAAATAGGGATTGTAAGCGCTTACAATGTGCTGCAAAATAGGGAAGACAGGAGGGCTATCATTTTATGGGAATGCAAATGGGTTTTCGCTGGTACGGCGAAGGCAACGACAACATCAAGCTGTCGGACATTAAGCAGATTCCAGGCGTAACCAGCATTGTCTGGGCATTGCACAACAAAATGCCAGGCGAGGTTTGGGAAGTAGAGGAAATCGCGGAAGTACAAAAACAATTGGAGCCTTACGGTTTCAACATGGATGTGGTGGAGTCTGTCAATGTCCACGACGACATCAAAATCGGCCTGCCCAGCAGAGATGGCTATATTGCCAATTATATTCAGACTATCCGCAATCTGTCTAAGTTTGGAGTAAAGGTAATCTGCTACAATTTTATGCCGGTGTTCGACTGGACACGGACAGACCTGTTCCACCCGGTGGGGGATGGCTCCACGGCTCTGTACTATGAGGCGAGCAAGATCCATGACGACCCGAAGGAGATGGCGGATTATATCCTAAACAACCTTCACGGGCTGACCTTCCCAGGCTGGGAGCCGGAGCGCATGGCGAAATTGGACGAGCTGTTCGAGGCTTACAAGCCTGTGACCAAGGAGAAGCTGTGGGAGAATCTAAAGTATTTCCTGGAGCAGTTGATGCCTGTATGCCATGAGTGCGATATCAAGATGGCTATCCACATGGATGATCCCCCATGGGATATCTTTGGCTTGCCTCGCCTGCTGGTGGATGGGGCTTCTGTGGATAGATTTCTGACTATGGTGGACGATCCCTACAATTGCCTGACCCTGTGCTCCGGCAGCCTGAACGCCAATCCGGAGAACAATGTGGCAAGCATTGTGCGCAAGCACTGTGATCGTATCGCCTTTGCCCATATCCGCAACGTGAAACATTTCCCCAATGGAGATTTCTCCGAGGCCAGTCACAGGGACTGCGACGGGGATACAGGAATTCTGGATATCCTCAAGGCTTACCATGATGGCGGTTTCGAAGGGTATATCCGTCCTGATCACGGACGCCATCTGTGGGATGAGGGCCCGGGCAATGTGCGTCCCGGCTATGGATTGTATGACCGCGCTCTGGGTATTATGTATATGTGGGGCGTCTGGGATATGCTTGACAAGCTGGACATGGAGAAGTCAGTATAGACAGGATCTTTAGGATGCAGGGATTTGGCCCTATTGGCAGTTGCTTTTCCGAGGCTGCCAAAGGGGCTTCCCTGGAAGAAAAGGAGTTTATCATTCATGAAATTGATTGACATCAAAAATGGAATTGGCTCAGAATGGGCGGAAAAAGGATATCAGATGCCTCAGTTTGACATTCAGGCTGTGCGGGCCAAGACCCATGCAGAGCCTACTTGGGTGCATTTTGGAGCGGGCAATCTGTTCCGTGCGTTTCCAGCGGCTATTTTGCAACAGGCATTGGATTCCGGGAAATACGACAAAGGTGTCATTGTGGCGGAGGGCTTTGACTTTGAAATCATTGACAAGGCCTATGCCCCCTATGACAATTTAAGCCTTTTGGTCTGTCTGCAGTCAGACGGGAATATCCAGAAGAAAGTCATAGCTTCCGTGACAGAGAGCCTGAAGGCAGATCCGCAGTTTGAGGCGGATTGGATGCGGCTGGGAGAAATTTTTGCCAATCCCAGCCTGCAGATGATTTCTTTTACCATCACAGAGAAGGGGTATGGAGTAGCACCTGCAGATTTGGAGAGAGGCTTGCAGCCTATGCTGATTATGGGGAAGGTGACATTCCTTCTGTATGAGCGGTTCCTGGCCGGGAAGCTGCCACTAACCATACAGAGTATGGACAACTGCTCTCACAATGGTGATAAGGTAAAAGCCGCAGTGATTGCCTATGCTACCAGATGGGTGGAAGAAGAGCTGGTTCCAAAGGAATTCTTGGATTACGTGCAGGATCCTGCAAAGGTGACTTATCCCTGGAGTATGATCGACAAGATTACGCCTCGGCCGGATGAGAAGGTGCAGAAAATGCTGGCAGAGGATGGATTTGAAGATAATTACACCATTTTGACAGATAAGCGCACTTACACGGCCCCCTTTGTGAATGCGGAGGAGACAGAGTATCTGGTCATTGAGGATAACTACACCAATGGCCGTCCGCCTCTGGAACTGGGGGGTGTCATGTATGTGGATAGGGAGACTGTGGATAAGGTGGAGCGGATGAAGGTCTGCACCTGTCTGAATCCTTTGCATACGGCTATGTCCATTTACGGATGCCTGCTGGGTTATGATCTCATCTCCGCTGAGATGGCGGATGAGGATATCAGAGGGCTGATCACAAAGCTGGGTTATATGGAGGCTATGCCGGTGGTAGTGGATCCAGGCGTCTTAAAGCCTGCTGATTTTATTGACGCCGTGCTGAATCGCCGTTTGCCCAATCCTTTCATGCCGGACGCGCCCCAGCGTATCGCTACAGATACCAGCCAAAAGCTCCCCATCCGGTTCGGCGAGACCATCAAGGCTTATCAGGCAAAGGGCCTGAACATGGATGATTTGGTATTATTGTCGCTGGTGCTGGCAGGATATGCCCGCTATATCCGTGGTATCGATGATGAGGGCAAGGCCTTTGAGCCCTCTCCGGATCCCTTGCTGGAGGAGCTTCGGGCAATAGTAGCACCTCTGGAGGTGAAAGAGGGAGAGCAGGATTTCTCTTGCTTAAAGAAGCTGTTTGGCCGTACCGACGTGTTCGGTGTGGATCTGTACGCAGCCGGCCTCGGAGAGCGGATAGAGAGAATGGCCCAGGAGCTATATGCAGGTCCTGGTGCTGTGCGTAAGACATTGCATAAGTATGTGTCTGCACGCTGAGGGCTCATAGAGGCGTAAATGCGCAGGGCTGTCCCGGAAAGGGATGGACATACTGTTGATTTTGGGGTATGTCTATCGCCATGGGACAGCCTTTTTTAATACTGCTCGACAAATGTTTCCATCAAAGCAGATAAAATTATCTTGAAGGAAAGCAGTGTTATGGTGTATAATGGCCATGTTTTTACAGGTAACAATGCGCTGCCCATCTGAACGGTTGCCTTTACAGGAGGCAGACCTGGACAAAATCTGTAAAAAATGATTTTCAGGGTTTTTTCGATTTTCTTCATTTTCTTCTGCTCA
>CANRZC010000276.1 GCA_947644185.1 uncultured Acetatifactor sp. | reverse complement strand
AGAATTTGGATTGATTGACGGCGAATACCCTTATGGAAAAATAACATCATTTTTAGCCATCTATCCGTAAAAAGGATCCATGGTATCCACCAAAGGGGTGGGATGCTTCGTCTTTTGCAAAGGGGGAAATGAGATATGGAATTATGGTACGAGAAGCCTGCAGCTTATTGGGAGGAAGCACTTCCTCTGGGAAACGGAAGGCTGGGCGCTATGGTTTGGTCCGGGGTGGACCAGGAGAAGGTTTCGCTGAATGAGGATTCCCTCTGGTCCGGCTATCCCCAGAGCCATGACATTCCGGGGGCGGCAAAATATTATACACAGGCGCGCCAGCTGGCCAGGGAGAAAAGGTATTGTGAGGCCCAGGCTCTTATCGAGGAAAACGTGCTGGGGCAGTATACCCAGAGCTATCTGCCTCTGGGTGAGCTGATTCTGGACATGAGGCATCCAGAGGGAGAGATTTCGGGTTACAGACGGAGCCTGGATATAGAGAAGGCGGTGTGCAGCCTGAGATACTGTGTGGGAAAAGTCAGCTATACCCGGGAAACCTTTGTAAGTGCTCCAGATCAGGTGATGGTAATGCGCATTTCGGCAGATGAGCCAGGAAGGGTCTCCCTGCGGGCAGGCTATACCTGCGGGCTCTGCTGTGGAATCTCGGTGGAAGATGAATATGTAGTCCTGCATGGAATTGCTCCGTCCCAAGTGGATCCCTCCTATGTGGAATCCCAGAATCCCATCCTCTATGAGGAGGACCCGGAGAAGAAGGGAATGCGATTCTGTGCCATGCTGGCCATTGTGCCCCAGGGAGGGAGCTTAAAGGCGCTGCCAGAGGGCATGGAGGTCACAGGGGCGGACAGCGTTACCCTGTATCTGGCGGCCAGGACAAGCTTCAATGGGCCCTTTCGGCAACCCTTTTTGGATGGGAAGCCCTACAGGGACTTGTGTAAAAGAGATCTTCAGACCGCAATGCAATGGGATTATGATTCCCTTGCTGCAAAACATACAAAAGACTATCAGACCTATTTCAATCGTGTCCATATAGATCTGGGTCCAGGAAGGGAAGATCTGCCCACACCAAAGCGACTGGCCCTCTGGGAACAGGATGTGGATCCTGCCAGGTATGCGCTTCTGTTTCAGTACGGCCGGTACCTGCTGATAGCAAGCTCCCGGCCAGGTACCCAGCCAGCAAATTTACAGGGCATCTGGAACCAGCATTTGCGGGCGCCCTGGAGTTCTAACTACACCATCAATATCAATACGGAGATGAACTATTGGGCAGCCGAGACCACCAACCTGAAGGAGATGCATGAGCCCCTGCTGGAATTTCTGGACAATCTCCGGATCAGCGGGACGCACACGGCCAGGCTTCACTATGACGGGAGAGGATTCGTAGCCCATCACAACAGTGACATCTGGTGCCTTTCCAACCCGGTGGGCAACCGGGGAAAGGGCACTGCGGTCTATGCCTTCTGGCCGCTTTCTGCGGGCTGGCTCAGCGCCCATGTCTATGACCACTACCTGTTCTCAGGGGATAGGAAATTCCTGCGCCAGAGAGGATACCCTATCATTCGGGACGCTGCCAGGTTCTTTTTGGATGTGCTGACCGAGAACGACAGGGGAGAGCTGATTTTTGCGCCATCCACATCCCCGGAGAATAATTTCCTCTATGAGGGGAAAATCTGCGCAGTCAGCGAGACCACCACCATGACCATGGCTATCGTCCGGGAGACCTTAAGCAACGCGGCGGCCTGCTGTCAGATTCTGGACACAGACAGTGAGTTTTTAACGGAAATACAGGAGGCTCTTGGACGCTTGCCCTCCTATCAGATGGGGAGTAGAGGTCAGCTGCTTGAATGGAGTGAGGAGCTTGCTGAGAGTGAACCCACCCACCGCCATACCTCACATCTGTATCCGCTGTATCCAGGCCATGAAATTTCTGTGGAGGAGACTCCTGAGCTGGCAAAGGCCTGTGAGCGGACATTGGAGCTGCGAGGGGACGAGAGCACTGGCTGGGCGCTTGCATGGCGGATCAGCCTGTGGGCACATCTGCACCAGGGGGAGAGGGCTTACCGGATTCTAAAAAAGCAATTGCGCCCCATTGATGGCAGCAATCCCCTAAATTATACAGCGGGAGGCGGCTGCTATCCCAACATGTTCGGTGCACATCCCCCTTTCCAGATCGATTCCAACTTCGGCACCTGTGCAGGGATAGCGGAAATGCTGTTGCAGAGTACGGAGAAGTCTATTGAGTTGCTTCCAGCGCTTCCGAAGGCCTTTGGGACAGGCATGGTTTCCGGTCTGCGGGCCCGAGGCGGAGTGACGGTGGACATTCACTTCAGGGACAGGAAACTGGAAAAGGCAGTTCTCACTGGGACCATGTCAGAGGCGAGGGACTTTGTGGTGTGCTATGCGGGAAGGCGGAAACGGATAGGGCTTGCGCCAGGAGAAAGGGTTATCCTGAGGGAGGAAGATTTCTGAGGGTTGAGATACATATTGGGAGCTTTCAGAGAAATACTGCAGCCTGGCCCTGTATGGGGCCAGGCTGATATAGTGAACTGTGGATTTCCTTTACGTTCACAGCAAAAGCTCCTCTCTCAGAACCTCAAATACCTCTCCGTACATTTTTCCCATCTCATATCCCCGGAATACCGCCCTTGCTGTCACGCCGCGAATCCAGTAATCGCCATATTTATTTTTTTCCGTGACATGGGCATCCAATGCCGCAATTTTAATGTCAATCACATCCGAAATGTCTACATACATTTGGGGGCGAAACCCCACGTAGGATCTTCCTGACGGAGATATGGGCTCATAAAAATAAATGGAATTGTAACGTCTTGCAGCAGAAATGGTAGCCTTTCCCACTGCCACATGAGACTGATGGGTGTCAAAGGGCCAGTGTGTAAAAATCAGGTCCGGTTTAATGATGTTAATTCGTTTTTCGATTGCTTCTACAGTCTTAGAATCATAGGCGATATCCTTATTGCTGAAATCCAAAATGTCCAGATCCTTACATCCCAGAATCTGGGCAGCATTTCTTCCCTCCTGCATTGCAGTCTCATCGGTTCTCATAACCTTTCCGTTATAATCAGTATAGCCTGACTGGCTCATGACGATCATGTGAACCTCATGTCCGTCGCGGATTGCCTTTGCCAAAGTTCCTCCCGCAGCCAGCTCAATATCATCCAAATGTGCACCGATAGCAACGATTACCTTCTTCATTCTGTGGTCTTCCTCCTTATTGTATTGCCTTTTTTCTTCTGAGCTTTTTGGATATTTGTTTTAGCTTGTAGAGAAACATAAACGCCACTGTAGATTTCAAATGTAGACCAATCAATTTCTGCTCATAGTCATTCACATCTTGCAGGTAGTATGGGTTTTGACAAAAATCAGGGAATGTGGATACCATTTCCTCCCCTAATTTTTTTACAAAGCCCATGTCTTTTTTGATATCACTCTGCATGTAAGAGAACAAAGTGTTCCGATAAAAAAGGATGCTGAAATGATACTCTATCACCTCACGAAACTCTTCCAATGCGCCATTTTCCTCTGCATACTTCAGCATAATACGCATTGCCTCCATGCGGTCCTGACACTTTTTCAAGTCAAGGGTATGGGTGGTTGAATCCCCATGCTGATAGTAAAATACATTGGCCTCTGGGATATGCTCAAAATGCTTCATCCGCATGCCTATTTCAACAAAAGAGCCGTCAATTTTTGTCCCATGCTTTGTATCTTCTTTCCATTTGCCTG
>CANRZC010000275.1 GCA_947644185.1 uncultured Acetatifactor sp. | reverse complement strand
GTCGGGCGTTCCTCAGAATCAGCCAAGAAACTTGTCATTGTGGCATTGGAAATATTATCAGACTGCGGATGGTAAGATGACCAGAACCGGAAATAATTTTGCAGTGAATGTGTACACGGGAGAGTTCTTTAAGCTTCAGCGAGATGAGTGGGGGCAGTTGACCCTAGTTGAAATAGAAGCGAGTGAATAAAAAAATTCCGAAAGAAAGGAATGGAGAGGTGGATTATGTACAGGATTTTGAAGAAATGTGAACTGACCACAAACATTTATCTTATGGATGTGGAGGCTAAGCGGGTTGCAAAGTCATGCCAGCCCGGCCAGTTCGTCATCGTGAGGATGGATGCGGAGGGAGAGAGGATCCCTCTTACTATCTGTGACTATGACAGAGAGAAAGGAAGCGTTACCATAGTATTTCAGTGTGTAGGCGCTGAGACCCATCGCATGGCGGGACTGGAAGAGGGAGATGCGTTCCAGGATTTCGTAGGGCCTTTGGGCTGTCCATCCGAGCTGGTGAAAGAACCGGTAGAAGCGCTGAAACAGAAAAGAATCCTTTTTGTGGCAGGGGGAGTTGGCGCTGCACCAGTGTACCCCCAAGTGAAATGGCTTCATGAGCGCGGTGTGGAAGCAGACGTGATTGTGGGAAGCAAGACAAAGAGCTTGCTGATTTTGGAAAAGGAGATGGAGGCTGTGGCTGGAAATCTCTATGTGACAACAGATGATGGCTCCTATGGCAGAAGCGGCATGGTGACACAGACCATCAAGGATTTGGTAGCTGAGGGGAAGCAGTATGATGTGTGCATTGCCATCGGCCCTATGATTATGATGAAATTCGTGTGTCTGCTGACAAAGGAGCTTAATATTCCGACAGTGGTCAGCCTGAACCCCATTATGGTGGACGGCACAGGTATGTGTGGTGCCTGCCGTGTGACTGTGGGAGGGAAAGTAAAGTTTGCCTGTGTGGACGGGCCGGAATTCGATGGACATGCGGTGAATTTCGATGAAGCGATGAGACGGCAGACCCTCTATAAGACAGAGGAGGGCAGAGCTATGCTGCGGTTGCAGGAAAAAGACACGCACCATGGTGGGTGTGGAAACTGTGACGGTTGAAGCAAACTAAAATATGAAAAACGGAGGACTTAGAATAAATGGACGTTTTGACGAAAATCCCGGTGAGGGAGCAGGACGCGAAGGAGCGTGCTGCCAATTTTGAAGAGGTATGTCTGGGATATAATAAAGAAGAGGCTCAGACTGAGGCAACCAGGTGTATCAATTGCAAGAATGCTCAGTGTATTAAGGGATGCCCTGTGGCAATCGATATCCCTGCCTTTATTGAGAAGGTGAAGGAGGGGAACATTGCGGAGGCCTATCAGATTATCAGCAAATCCAGCGCACTTCCTGCTGTATGCGGCCGTGTATGCCCTCAGGAGACCCAGTGCGAGGGAAAGTGTATCCGTGGTATTAAGGGAGATCCCATCTCCATTGGCAAGCTGGAGCGCTTTGTGGCTGACTGGGCCAGGGAGAATGGCATCAAGCCCCAGGGATCTGCTGAGAAGAAGGGAAAAAAAGTGGCAGTCATCGGCTCCGGTCCTGCAGGCCTGACCTGTGCCGGAGATCTGGCGAAGATGGGCTATGATGTGACGATCTTTGAGGCGCTTCACGAGCCGGGTGGTGTATTGGTGTACGGCATTCCAGAGTTTCGTCTGCCAAAAAGTAAGGTAGTGGCAGAGGAAATCGAGAATGTGAAGGCCTTGGGCGTGCAGATAGAGACCAATGTGGTGGTAGGCAAGTCCGTCACCATTGATGAACTGATTCAGGAGGAGGGATATGAGGCAGTATTCATTGGTTCCGGTGCGGGTCTGCCCAAGTTCATGGGGATACCTGGAGAGAATTCCAATGGCGTATTCTCAGCCAATGAGTATCTGACCAGAAGCAATTTGATGAAGGCCTTTGACGGCAATTCCAATACGCCTATCATGCACAGCAAAAAGGTGGCTGTGGTAGGCGGCGGCAATGTGGCTATGGATGCAGCCAGGACTGCCCTGCGCCTGGGGGCAGAGGTGCATATCGTGTACCGCCGCAGCGAGGAAGAGCTCCCTGCCAGAGTGGAAGAAGTCCATCATGCAAAAGAGGAAGGCATTATCTTTGACCTGCTCACCAATCCCACGGAAATCCTTGCGGACGAGAAGGGCTGGGTCACCGGGATGAAGTGTATCAGAATGGAACTGGGTGAGCCCGATGCCTCTGGACGCAGACGCCCTGTGGAGATTCCGGGATCTGAGTTCACTATGGAACTGGACACTGTGATCATGTCCCTGGGAACTTCCCCCAATCCGCTTATTTCTTCCACCACAGAAGGTTTGGAGACAAACAAGTGGAAATGTATCGTGGCAGAGGAGTCCAACGGACAGACCACAAAGGAAGGAGTCTATGCAGGCGGAGATGCTGTGACCGGCGCCGCAACCGTAATCCTAGCTATGGGTGCTGGTAAGGCGGCTGCGAAAGGGATAGACGAATACTTGAGCGGCAAGTAACTCCAGCGCCCATAGGTTGCTGTAACCCTCGGGACGAGGGTTTGCCCTCGGGACGAGGGTTTGGTAAGGCGGCAGCGAAAGGGATAATGGAAGAAGAGCATTCCAGACGAATACTTGAGCGGCAAGTAGTAAAAACGAGGAGGATTGTTGATGGTAAAGCATATCGTATTGTGGAATTTTATTGAGGGCTTTTCCGATAGGGAGAAAGCGGAGGCCAGCGCAAAGATGAAGGCATTGTTAGAGCCAATCAAGGAGCTTGTGCCAGGGGCTGTGGAAATTCAGGTTGTGCAAAACCAATTGGCATCCAGCAACCGTGACATTGCACTAATTTCTATCTTTGAGACCGTGGAGGCACTTTCCACATACCAAAACCATCCTGCGCATGTGGAGGCAGGGAAATATGTGAGAAGCGTAACCTGCAATCGAGCTTGTATAGATTACGAATATCTGTGATTTCTGGAAGCAGATAGTGCGCAATAAAAATGAACCGAATATATCACGCCACATTGATTCATGTGAAATGCTCTGCAGCTACTCCACAGAGCATCAAGTTACTGACGCGGCAAAGCCTTTGAATGATTCCCATAGATATCCTGTCCGGCCTATTGTCCGCGGAATGAAGAAAGAGGTATGAGATATGCCATGGTGTCCAAAATGCAAAAGCGAGTATAGGGAGGGGTTCACAGTTTGTGCTGACTGTGGCAGTGAACTGGTGGACGAGGAAAAGTTTGCACAGATGGAAGAAGAGCGGTTGGCGGCTGAGCGTGGGCAGAGGCTTTCCTTCCATGGGGAGGAGATCGCTTCTGATTTAGAAGGCTTGGAGGAATCAGAAGACTTTTCCAATACAGAGGAACCTGCAGAATCGGAAGTGGATTCGGAGACAAAACGGTCTTCTAGTCCAGAGGCATTTTCCGAATCAGAGGATTCCAAGGCTCAAAACAAAATGGCAGAGGAACGCTCGGTGGAGCCATATGTTCCCTATCAGGACAGTATGGAGAGAGCCAGCGAGAACCGCTCCTCTGCCTGGGTATTACTGGCTATGGGAAGTGTAGGGATTGTGGTCATTGTGCTGGGAATAGCAGGTGTGATTCCATTAAGATTCGGCAACCCCTACTTGTTCTATGGCGTTATGGCAGCTGTGTTCCTTCTATTTATTGTTGCAGGCGTCGTATCCATGAAGAATCGGCGAGCAGGACGGCGTGGAGTATTATTTTGTGGATGACGAAG
>CANRZC010000274.1 GCA_947644185.1 uncultured Acetatifactor sp. | reverse complement strand
GGTTGAAATAGGAGTGATTGGTCAGATTTATAACGGTCTTTTTGTCGGATTCTTTAAGTGGTCGGGAATGCACATCAATACCTATGACTACTACGATAAATTTTTCGCCCTGTCCGATGAGCCGGAAGGGGAGGATACGCAACTGCCAGAGCATTTTGACATAGAATTTAAGGATGTGTGGTTTCGCTATCCAGGCACAGACAAGGACATCCTGAAGGGACTGAGCTTCCGGGTAAAGGATGGGGAGAAGGCTTCCATTGTGGGGGAGAACGGGGAGGGGAAATCCACCATGATCAAGCTGCTGTTGGGACTGTTTTCCCCTGACAGAGGCGAGATTCTGGTGGGCGGAAGGAACCTGGCTCACTACCCAATGTCTGTGCGGACGAAACTATTCGCCCCGATTTTCCAGGATTTCTCCCGGTACAGCATTACCGTAAAAGAGAACATCGGTGTGGGGAATGTGGAACAGATGGAAGATGAGGGGAAAGTCAAAGCGGCGGCAAAGAAGGGAAAGGTAGCGGACTTTGCGGGAAATCTGGAGAAAGGCTATGACACGCTGCTGGGCCGGGACTTTGAAGGGGGAACGGATATTTCCGGTGGACAATGGCAGCGAATAGCCATATCCCGGGCCTTTATGGGCGACAGGCCTATTCTTCTTCTGGACGAGCCCACATCCCAGCTGGATCCAATGGCGGAAGCTGATTTATACCATGAATTCGCAGAGATGGTGGAAAACAAGACCGCGCTCTTCATCACCCACAGACTGGCATCCACCATGATCACAGACAGAATCCTTGTGATTTGGGAGGGAAGGATCGCGGAGGAGGGCACCCATCAGGCATTACTGGAGACAGAGGGCATTTATGCCAGGATGTTCCAGTCCCAGAAGCAGTGGTACAGACATGAGGGGGAGGAGGGGGAGCAATATGGAGAAAAATAGCACAGAGGCTGTAAAACCTGCCTATGAGATCAAATTTGATGATGACACTGCTGTCTTTGAAAGGGATATCCTGAAGGAAAATCCCCACAAGCTCTCCTACCTGACCAGGCTCTTTGTCTATGTATTCTCCTCGGCAAAGGTAATGTGTGGCATCTTTTTGGGACTTGCTATTTTTTTGAGCATCCTGCAGCCTGTTATCGCTTTTCTATGGGGAAGGTATCTGGACCAGGCCAATCTGTATTCGGAGAGCATAGCGCCGGAGGTGGGGCAGCTTCTCTCCCTGGTAGGGCTTGCGGTATTGTACTGGCTCCTGCGGTTTTTGGGGGATCTGGCCAACCGTTATCTGTATGGCGGGGAGGACATTGAGCGGCTGAGCAAGGTCCAGGATCATCGTCTCCAGGAAAAGTTCCAGTCCAAATTGTTCCAGAAGATATCCAGGCTCTATCCAGACTATATGGAAGTGCCGAAGATAAACGATATGATCGATCGCTGCTTTACCTCCATGGGCAGCGAGTGGAGCTCTCTGCAGAGAGGCGTGATCATTGAGGGCTATGTCATCATTGCGAAAGCGGTGTCCGTGGTCATGGTGGCGGCTTCCCTGTATCTGTTCCACCCGCTTTTATGCCTGGTGGTATTGATTGCACCCATTCCCACCCTGTACACCACTTATATTGGCAACAAGCTAACCTTTCAATTTTCCCGGGACAATGGGAAGATTCTGCGGGAGGCAGGATATTACCAGAACCTTATGCTGGGACCCTCCGCAAAGGAAGTGAAAGCCTTTAACCTGTTCGACTTTTTCTTTGCCAAATGGAAAGGCCTGGCAGATGATTATGTAGAAAAAGAGAAAAGGAACCAGAGAAACGTCTTCTTTTTAGGCCTGGCCAGCGGCATGGTTTCTAATCTGGCCAGCGCTGGCGCCAATGTGTTTGCGATTCTACTGATGGCCCAGGGGAAGATCTCCGTGGGCGCGTTGGGGGCGGTGCTGGCTTTGATAGGCACCCTCATTGGAAGCACCTCCCAGCTATTTGCCTCCATGGCCTCTTTCCTGTCCAAAAAGAATGAGGCATCCCAGTTTTTTGAGCTGATTGACCTGGAGGAGCAGGAGAGGAGAGAGGAAAGCAAGGCCCCTGTGGATATAGAGCGCCTGGAGGCCAGGAATATCACATATCGCTATCCCCTCACAGATGTGTGCCGGATAAAGGATGTGAGCTTTACCATCCAAAAAGGGGAGAAAGTAGCCTTTGTGGGGGAAAATGGCGCAGGCAAGACCACCTTTGTAAAGCTCCTTACGGGGATGCTGGAGCCCTCTAAGGGAGAGCTTCTCATCAACGGCAGGAGTGTAAAAGACATGGACGGGGATGAAAGATATGCCTCCCTCTCCTGTGTATTCCAGGAGCCTGCCAGGTTCCACACCTTTACCATAGGGGACAATGTGTTTCTGGGAGATGTGGAAAAGGAGCGAAGGGAGGAAGAAATAGACAGGGCTCTAACCTTTGCAGGACTTGAGGATGTGGACAAGGGGGCAGACCTGGGAAAGGATGTGGGAGGCACAGATCTCTCCGGGGGCCAGTGGCAAAAGCTAGCCATTGCCAGAGCTTACTACAGGGATCGGAATTTCATTGTGCTGGATGAGCCCACCAGCAATCTGGACCCTTTGGCTGAGGCGGAGGTATTTCGCAAGTACATGGTCATGACCCAGGGGCGGACGGTGATCATGGTGACCCATCGGATCAGCATCGCCTCACTGGCAGACAGAATTGTGGTGTTCAAAGAGGGGCGTATTGTGGAGGATGGCTCCCATGAGGAGCTGTTGGCGAAAAAGGGAGAATATGCCAGACTTTACTCTGCCCAGGCGAAATGGTATGACCGATAAAGTCTAGAAAGCGTACTATCCGGTTTTTCTTCTGACCGGACTTGTATGGCTGACCGTACAATTGGGCCCTATCGCACTGGTGCGATATGTGCTGTATCTGTATTTTGCAGCGCCGATTTTTAGGAGCGCTATGTTAAAAAAGGAGGACATACCTGCAAATGAAACTTAAGAAAAGAACCATTCTGATATCCCTTTTTATGGGGGCGATGACAGCTTTCTGCTATGAGGTGGGGTCCAGAATCGGTGCGGATGACACTGGAAAAATGGTGTCGGGGGGGTAATACTTGTCCGGACCATTTTTAAGACATTTCTCTACAGTTTCCTGATTTTCCTGTCCTGGACAGCATTGCCGATGTGGTATGGCAAGCTGATGAAAGGGAATAAAATGGCAGGAATCCGGGAATTTCTGCTCAAAAGAGATCAATTTTTTCTGCCGTTTTGGAGCCGCATGTTATGTTTCCTGATAATGTGGTTACCTGTGTTTCTGTCTATTTTTCCGGGAGCTTTTGCTTTTGATGCACCCACAGAATGGGAGCAGTTTAAAAGTGGAGAACTGAACGCCCATCATCCAATCTTTCATAGCTTTCTGATAGGGATCTGCCTGGAAGGCGGAGCAAAGTTTACAGGTTCTTACAATGTAGGAATTGCTATCTATACCATCATTCAGATGCTTATTATGGCTGCCATCTTTTCCTATGCCATCTCCTTTATGCGAAGATATAAAGTGCCTGTGCTTCTGCGTGGAATTGCGCTTATTTTCTGGGGGCTCTCCCCTGTGGTGCATCTGTTCGTGGTTTCGTCCACAAAGGACACACTTTTTTCGGGTGTGTTTTTGCTGTTCCTGTTAAACCTGATTGATATGGGGTTTCAACAGGAAATATTTTTTCAGAGTCCCCAAAGATGTGAAATGAATATATTATACACTCTTTTTACTTCTTTATGTA
>CANRZC010000273.1 GCA_947644185.1 uncultured Acetatifactor sp. | reverse complement strand
GGCAGCTTCATCTTGCCTATGACAGGGGATACAATTATAAGACCTATGAAAACTATGAAGAACAGCTGGCAAATCTATTCTTTGCCAGAGTGGACACCTATGCCAGGAATCCGGCAAAGGCACCCAGCCCCGGGAATGTGGCGCTGAATTTGACCAGTGACGGAGAGCAGAACCTAATGCGTCTGTCATGCGCAGCAGCACAGAAGAACCTGCTGGAATTCTTTGAGCGCTGGGGTATGACACCCAACGAGGAGACCAGGGCCTATGGGGGACAGTTCGAGGAAGAGACCAGGGCCATCTATTATGTGTGCGATGACTCCAGAGTATACGCACTCCAGGGCAAAGGCAGCGCCCTTGGAACAGCGGGAAGTGTGGAAGCTGTGGGAGATGCAGTGACTGCTGTAGTCAATGGAACCGACGCCAACAGAGTGGACTTCCAGCTTGGGGCGAAGAACATACCAGCAGAGGATGTGCTGGGCTATGAGATTGTCAGGTGCATGTATGCAGGCGGCAGGGTGATCCGGGAGACGGCAGGATTTGCCACAGAGAATACCTTCAGCGACAGAGTATATATGAATAACCGTGTGGTATGGTATGAAATCACAGTAATTGATAAATACCTGAACCGCTCGGCAGTGAAGACTTTAAGCCCGTTAAAGATCGAGAATGATGGCAGTCTGGACAAGAGCTTTTGGACTGTGCGCACTCAGGGGCTGACCCCTGTGGGAGCATCTGTACCTAGCGGCAGCGAGGACGACCCCTGCGCACCAGCCCCAGAGAATATGGCTGTACGTGTCATAGATGGCGATAAGTCCAGCGTATATACGGCAACTGCGCAGGGCCCGGCGGATATCGTATTAGAATTCAACAAAACCCTGACCGTGGCTGGCTTTAAGTATCAGACTGGCAGCGGGATGGATGGAAATTACACAGTGGAGGTACTTTTGGACGGTCTCTGGGTAGAGGCAGCGGCAGGCAGCTTTGACGGAAACCAAACTAACACCATTTACTTTGCCAACTCAGATGGAAAATACGTCAGCACATATGCGGCATCTGCTGTGAAGCTGTCCCTGGGCGGTCAGAGCGGTGAGATATCCATAGCAGAGCTGGATGTGTTGGGTGTCACAGGAGACAATGTAGATTTCAGGCGGACCCAGGAAGGGGTCACGGCAATCGGAAGGCTGGCCCAGGACTATCGCTATGGCACAGAGGCTGCAGATGTGATTCCGAAAGGGGCTATCGTCTTTACAGGAAGCTATAAGGGGAATCCAGCCTACAATGCGGTAATGCTCTTTGATCAGGACGGTGACATCGTAGGAGGCTTAGATGCGTCAGGAAGCCTGAAGGCACAGTATATCATATTGGCTGATGTGCCTGACCAGGGTGAGATTCAGAATGTGACAGACGGCACATGGATTTATTGGATAGAAGATGGAGCACCGGAAGCCCTGATTGGGGTTTCAAAGGTGCGGGCAGAGCTTTACCGTGTGAACAATGCCCTGACCAATGAAGGACAGAGACTTGTCAGCGATTCACTGTTTGAAAATGTGCCGGCTGATCTGCCAGAGATTCGTTTAGACGGCGGCAGCGTCCCACAGTAGTAGAAGGGGGACAGCGTGAAAAAATATCGGATTATAACAGGCATGATAGCGATTCTGCTTTTGCTGCCACCTGTGAGGGTCCAGGCGGAGAGCGGTGATGGCTTTCGGCTGGATTCCTCGGGAAACATTATCCTGGATTCCTCCCATGCGGCAAAGGAGGGTATCTCCTCCTTGAGCTTTACTTTGACAGTGGAGCCGGAGGTGGCTAGCAGCATAGACTTTGTGTTTGCAGGGAGCAGCGCAGAGATTGTGGAGTATCGTTATCATGCGGATGAGAAGAAAATGAATATTTATATGGCAGGGACGGCTCCTCTGTTCCCTGAGGGCACGGAGTCTCTGTCCGTGGGCAAAGTGGTGATTTCCGACGGGAACGGACAGAGTGGTGTAGCTACCGTTGGAGTGGAGTCTGGGTCCTTGAAATTTGTCTATGGCTCCGAACTGCGGCCTATGGAGGGTGTGGACATACCGGAGAAGGTGCGGGTGGGTGCTTCCGATGCACCGCCCACCCAGACGCCACCACCACCGCCTACCCAGACCCCAGAACCACCTAAGCCCACCCAGACGCCGGCCTCGTCTCAACCTGTGCAGCCACCGGCTCCCCCTGTGAGTCAGACGCCGGTACAGCCCACTGAGACGCCAAAGGTGCCAGTACCCACTATAGCACCGCAGCATCCTATCTCCCAAGGCGGAAATGGAGCGGGTAAGCCAAAGCCTACCACGACTCCCCAGGAGAAGGAGGATGACTCTGACCAGAGTGAGGACATTTTTGGGGTTACCCCCATTCCACTGGAGACAGAGAGCCCTGGGGATACATGGGAGGAATCCATTGTGGAGGTTTCTCTTGAGGAGGAATCGGAAGAGGGAGATGGGCCTGGGCAGGATAGCACTTTCCTGGAAAATGTAAAGCTTATTGTGACAGGGTTTGCAATTGCATCTGTGCTGGCAGGCACGGGGACAGCAGCCGTGGCATTCCTGATCAAAAAGCCTTGGAGATGACATGGCCCACAGCAGAGGCTGTTGGGAATAAAACTCTGAGAGATGAAACAGAATAAGGAGGAAATGGTTTATGGTTCAAGTAACATTGGGCAGTACAGGCATCACTGTGGAGAAAAATGCCTTCGGGGCTTTGCCTATACAGAGGGTCTCTGGGAAGGAGGCTGTGAAGCTGCTGCGCAAGGCATATGACAATGGCGTGACCTTTTTCGACACAGCCCGCTTTTACACAGACAGTGAGGAGAAGCTGGGGGAGGCCTTTGAGGGCATACGGGATAAAATCTATATTGCCACCAAAACCGGAGCAACCACGGCAGAGGGCTTCTGGAAGGATATCCACACTTCCCTCAAGAATCTGCGCACAGACTATATTGACATCTACCAGTTCCACAATCCAGACTTTTGTCCGAAGCCGGGAGATGGCAGCGGTCTGTATGAAGCCATGCTGGAGGCAAAGGAGAAAGGCATGGTGCGCCATATTGGCATTACAAATCATCGTCTGAGCATAGCCCACGAGGCAGTGGAGAGCGGCCTGTATGAGACGCTGCAGTTTCCTTTCTGCTATCTGGCCACGGAGAAGGATATTGAGCTGGTAGAGCGGTGCAAGAGTGCGGGGATGGGATTTATCGCTATGAAGGCCCTCTCAGGCGGTCTTATCACGAATTCTGCCGCTGCCTATGCATTCCTGGCCCAGTACAGCCATGTGCTTCCCATCTGGGGGGTACAGCGGGAGAATGAGCTGGATGAATTCCTGTCCTATATCCAAAATCCTCCTGTGATGAATGAGGAATTGGCGGCTGTCATTGCAAAGGACAGGGAGGAGCTTTTGGGAGATTTTTGTAGGGGCTGTGGATACTGTATGCCATGTCCTGTGGGCATCGAAATCAACAACTGTGCCAGGATGAGTCTGTTGATTCGCCGCTCGCCCTCTGCAGCTCAGTTGACCCCACAGGCCCAGGAGAAAATGAAAAAAATTGAAAACTGCCTCCACTGTGGCAAATGCAAGTCCAAATGTCCTTATGGCCTGGACACGCCGGCACTTTTAGAGAAAAATTATAAAGATTACTGTGAGATATTGGCTGGGAAAGCCTATTAAAGCAGTGCTAGCACTGTGAACAATCTGCATAATTCCTCCTGTATGGGATATACTGATTTTTACGAATCATATAT
>CANRZC010000272.1 GCA_947644185.1 uncultured Acetatifactor sp. | reverse complement strand
AGAACAGCTACACCTCTCAGATGGTTCGTACCATTAAGTATTTCAGCGAGCTGGGTTAATAGCAGTTTGAGAAAGTAACGACCTATAGGGGTCCGGTCTTATGGACCGGGCCCTTTTCATTACGGGTAGGCCTGTGGCACAAAATGCCATGGCTATTGTAAAGCGATTATGTAAAATGGAGGTTTTGGAAAAATGGGTTTGAACAAGAAATCTGTTGACGACATCAATGCAAAGGGCAAGAGAGTTCTGGTAAGGTGTGACTTTAATGTTCCTCTGAAGAATGGAGAGATCACGGACGAGACACGTATCGTGGCAGCGCTTCCTACGATCAAGAAGCTCATCGATGACGGCGGAAAGGTAATCCTCTGCTCTCATCTGGGCAAGGTAAAGGAAGGTCCCAATGAGAAAGAATCCCTGGCACCTGTGGCAAAGAGACTGTCCGAGAAGCTGGGCAAGGAAGTGGTGTTTGTAGCGGATTACAATGTAACCGGTGAGGCTGCTACCAAGGCTGTGGAAGCCATGAAAGAGGGGGATGTGGTTCTGCTTCAGAACACACGTTTCCGCGGCAAGGAAGAGACCAAGAACGGCGAAGAGTTCAGCAAGGAGCTGGCTGATTTGGCTGATCTGTATGTGTGCGATGCCTTTGGTTCTTCCCACAGAGCCCATGCGTCTGTGGAAGGCGTTACTAAGTGCATTACCGCAAAGGGCGGCGAGAATGCAGTGGGCTATCTGATGCAGAAGGAAATCAATTTCCTGGGCAATGCGGTAGAGAACCCGGTGAGACCTTTCGTGGCTATTTTAGGTGGCGCAAAGGTTGCTGACAAGTTGAATGTTATCTCCAATCTGTTGGAGAAATGCGATACATTGATTATTGGCGGTGGCATGGCCTACACCTTCTTGAAGGCAAAGGGCTATGAGATTGGCAATTCCCTGGTGGACAATGAGAAGATTGACTACTGTAAGGAAATGATGGAGAAGGCTGAGAAGCTGGGCAAGAAGCTGCTGCTTCCCGTGGACTCTGTCACAGTGGCCGCATTCCCCAATCCCATTGACGCTCCTGTGGAAGTGGAGAACTACGATGTGGAGAATATGCCTGCAGACAGAGAGGGCTGCGATATCGGACCCAAGACAGCTGCTATGTATGCAGAGGCTGTGAAGAGTGCGAAGACTGTTGTGTGGAACGGACCTATGGGCGTGTTTGAGAATCCCACCCTGGCAGCTGGTACCATCGCAGTGGCAAAGTCCTTGGCTGAGACAGATGCAACCACCATAATCGGTGGCGGCGATTCTGCGGCAGCTGTAAATCAGCTGGGCTTTGGCGACAAGATGAGCCACATCTCCACTGGCGGCGGTGCATCCCTGGAGTTCCTTGGGCAAGGTACTTCCCGGTGTCGCAGCTGCAGATGATAAATAAGAGAAGAGTAGTATTTTTGTGATTCTCCGCAGCTTGCTGCGGGGAGATCCATCAAATATAAGAAAATAGAGGTAAATGAGTCATGGCAAGGAAGAAGATTATTGCCGGAAACTGGAAGATGAATATGACTCCCAGTGAGGCTGTAAAGCTGTGCGGCGAGTTAAAGGATCTGGTAAAAAGTGATAGCGTGGACGTTGTCTACTGCGTTCCCGCCATTGATATTGTGCCTGTTGTAGAGGCTGTGAAAGGGACCAACGTGGCCGTTGGCGCCGAGAATATGTACTTTGAGGAAAAGGGCGCTTACACAGGCGAGATTTCAGCAGCTATGCTGAAGGACGCAGGGGTTCAGTACGTTATCATCGGACACTCCGAGAGAAGAGATTACTTCAAGGAGGATGACGCGCTGCTGAACAAGAAAGTGAAGAAGGCTATTGAGGCAGGGTTGACCCCCATTCTTTGCTGTGGTGAGACTCTGGAGCAGAGAGAGATGGGCGTAACCATGGACTGGATTCGTCTGCAGATTAAGTCCGACCTGGTGGGAGTAAGTGCAGATCAGGTAAAAGAAATGGTAATCGCCTACGAGCCTATCTGGGCCATCGGTACAGGCAAGACCGCTACCACGCAGCAGGCCCAGGAAGTCTGCAAGGGTGTTCGTGACTGCATCGCTGAGATGTACGATGAGGCCACTGCAGCTGCAGTGCGTATCCAGTATGGCGGTTCCGTGAACGCTGGAAACGCTGCAGAGCTGTTCGCGCAGCCGGACATCGACGGCGGCCTGGTGGGCGGCGCTTCTCTGAAGGCGGATTTCGGGAAGATTGTAAACTATTAATTTCCTTCGGAAATGAATGGTTTAGAAAAGTAGTAAAAAGGGGATATCAAGGGAAATGTAATTCTTTGATATCCCTCTTTGTTGTTGTGTTAGAATTGATTTTGTAGCAAAATACATATATGTGAATGTGCAGGCTATAATGGGGCTGTTGAATTGGGCAGGTACGCTGGGAAGGGCATCGTGGAGATACTATGATAAAAAAGAGTATTATAAAAGAAATTGACCGCACAATCAAAACAGTCTGGAAGAATAATATCCAGAAGGATTATTGGAATGAATATCTCCTAAGGGAAGATTCTCTGAAGTGTGCCATGTACTATCATTTGCGGAAGAATCTGGATAGACTCCTGCGGGAAAATCATTTAAGGATATACCCAGAGTTTTATTTCCAGGAATTGAAATATAGGGCGGATATAGCCATAGTTGAACTGGACGAGGAGAAAGAATACAGCTGGCTTGGAGAAGGGGTAACGGATGTGGTTGCTTTGCTTGAACTGAAGTATACCAGCGGCCGGGATGGTGCAACAATAAACTGGATAAAAAATGATCTATGGAAATTTAAGGACTATCTAAAGGTGGCAGGACTGTCCAATTGTCAATTTTACTTTGGTATAATCTATGAAAGCGAATGTGCATGGCTTAACTGGCTTGATGCACGGAGTACAAATAATTGGGCGAAAGGCAGGGTGACAGAGCTGGATTCAGGGCTTATGGATGGGGAAATTCGGTTTGAGGTGCACTCTTATAATAACATGAATACGGAACTAAATGATGACTGATGTAGCCGTAATTGCTCGCGGGAATAAACCAGATCCGCTGTCCCATATGGCGCGGGTCAGCGGATATAAAAAGCATGGTCTTTTTTACGGAATGCCTTGTTTTCTGGACAGGCTTTGTATATACTATAAGAGCTGACGAGAATAGAGTGGACAGGAAGGCGAAATGGGGAAGAGAATGGATGTACATAGTGGAATAGATAGCAAGCTGGAACCGGGAATTGTCTGCAGGGATTTGCTACAGCGACTGACGCAAGAGAGCGCGGAACTCTTCGGAGACAATCTGATAGGAATCTACCTTCACGGTTCCGCGGCCATGGGGTGCTTTCAGGCGCAGCAAAGTGACCTGGATTTGATTTTTGTGGTAGAGCGGGAGCTCCAGGATAGGGTGAAGCTGGAATTCATGAGGCATGTGGTGGAATGGAATAAAGAGGCCCCGGCAAAGGGGATTGAACTCAGCATTGTGAGGAGGAAATTTTGTAATCCCTTTGTGTATCCCACTCCCTTTGAACTGCATTTCTCCATAGCGCATCTGTCCTGGTATTTGCAGGACCCAGAGGATTATGTGGAGAAGATGAAGGGTACGGACAGGGATCTGGCAGCACATTTTACAATTATCAGAACATATGGAATTGTGCTGTATGGGGAGAAGATAATGGAGATCTTCGGCCCGGTTCCCAGAGAAGATTATATAGACAGGTTCCTGATGAGGATTACAGTGGATATACCATTGGATTCTGTGGAATGACA
>CANRZC010000271.1 GCA_947644185.1 uncultured Acetatifactor sp. | reverse complement strand
GTTTTCTTTTTGCCTACTGTCAAAGTCACTTTCTTTGTTTTTAATGTTGCCTTTGAGCGCAATCTGGATATTGTGACCACTCTGGAAAATTAATCTCCTTTATCACAAAAGAAAATCTTTCCTATCTTCATACAAAATTCATATGAATATGGTAAAATAGCAGGCAATGACAGGAATAAGGGGGCGTATATGATAAAAGAGAGAAGGTATAAGGTCTTGTTTCTGGAGGACGAGCCCACCATTCGCGAGGTCCTGACAGAATATATGTCCATCTCTGGATATCATGTGACAGGAGTGGAGCGGGGAGATGTGGCTATGGAGCTCCTGCAGGAACAGAGCTTTGACATTGCAGTTCTGGATATCTGTGTGCCTGGAGCAGATGGCTTTGAGGTACTGCGAAGTATTCGGACTGGCAAAAAAGATATCGCAGTGATTATGCTGACCGCACTGGAGGATGAACAGACCCAGGTAAAAGCATTTAATCTGTATGCTGACGACTATGTAATCAAACCTGTTTCACCCATTATCCTGTTGAAGCGGATGGAGACCATTCTGCGGCGCACTGCCAGCAGTGGGGGAGAGCAGACCACAGGCCTAGTGCTCCGGGAGGAGGCATACTGTGCGTACTATCAGGGGGAGAAGCTTCCGCTTACCCTCAGCGAATATCTATTGCTGCAGACATTGATGCAGCAGCCAGGCAGGGTTTTTACCAGAGAACAGCTGATTTTAAGCATTTTTAATGAGGATTACATTGGAAACGATCGGATCATTGATGCCCATGTGAAGAATTTACGAAAAAAACTGCCTATTTCCTGCATTAAGACAGTGATAGGCGTAGGCTATCAATTTAGCAAGGATGCGGCGCGGGCTTAAGCGGCACGGCTGGAACAGGAGATTTCTTATGCGGCTGGGGCGAAAGAATTTATGGTATAGCATGGCACTTGCCGGTGTTATGTTGCTATTTTTGGTGGGATATTTCATCTATATGCTGCCATCCCTCTATGTGGAGTATGTGATGGAGCAGAACCTGAAATCTATCCACAGGCAACACGAGGCCTATGTAAAACAGGGCTCCTATAAGGGAGTCAGTGTCAAAAATTCCACAGCCTGCGTTTCGCTGGAGATACCCAGAGAGGGGGATTATATCCTGATTGCTGGCAAGGCCTTCTGCGCAGAACTCACATTTCAGGATCAGTGGCTAAAGGAGATCTTTGACAGCTTCCGCAAGAGGCTTTTTCAGACTGAGACCCTGGAAATGGATAAAGAGAATGTGGATCATTTCAGGGAGGAGATCGATGAGCTGGGAGAAATCCTGGAGGAATCTGTTCAAGGAGACATTTCTCGGCCTATAAGGATACAGTGGCGGTATCTCCAGAACATGGAGGGGGAATTTTTCAATGAATCCAGTAAGATTCACACTTATTCTGACCATCTGATTATCCTTGAGCTGGGCATAGAAGATGCCAACAATCGATATACCAATTACATTGCCATAGGGAAGGAGCAGGACAGAGTGATCCTGTCTATTTTGCCAGTGGTGGCGCCGGATGCGAACGAAATTCGCCCTGTGGTATTGCAGAGCCTTCCTATGCTGGGGGCAGTTCTTTTCTTGCTGGTGTTATCGTTTTCCAGGATATATTCCAGGGGGATTGTGCGTCCTATTGTGGGGCTGGTGCGACATACAGAGGAGATGAAACACGCAAAGGATTTCTCTGTAGAGAGGCTCTCACAAAAGCGGCCAGACACCAAGGATGAGGTGCAGGAGCTGGGAGACACCATTGATGATTTGTATCAGCAGATTCGAGAAAGCTATAGACAGCTGGAGGAAAAGAATCGGGAGCTGGCAGAGGAGAACAAACGGCAGGAAATTTTTTTGCGGGCATCCTCCCATCAACTCAAAACCCCTATTGCGGCTGCGCTTCTGCTCATAGATGGGATGATAAATGAAATTGGCAGATATAAGGACACAAAGGCTTATTTGCCCAAAGTGAAGGACCAGCTTCTCTCCATGCGAAAAATGGTGGAGGATATTCTGTATTTGAATCACTGTGCGGAGGACATGAAAATCCAGCCCATCCATGTGGGAAAGGTGCTGCAGGAGCGGATGCTGTCCTATCAGGTATCTTTAGCAGACAAAGGAATTACAGTGGATGCCTTAACGGATATGGAATTTGTGGTGGATACGGACGAAAGGATGCTTTCCCAGATATTGGATAATCTTCTATCCAATGCAGTGCGATATACGCCGATAAAAGGTCATATTCGGATTGTGTTGTGGGAGGAAGAATACAGACTTGTCATAGAAAATTTTGGTGTAACCATTCCCAAAGAGCTTATGCCACATATTCTGGATCCCTTTGTCAGCGGCAGCCATCAGGTGAAAGGCTGGGACATGGACAGCCATGGGCTGGGGCTGTACATTGCTTCTTATTATGCAAAAAAGCTGCTGTTTCGCCTGGAGGTACGAAATGGTGAAGACAGTGTAGTAGCAGAGCTATTCTTTTCTGACAGGCATGAAATGGAATAAAGCTTCATCTCTTCTTCATCTGAAATTCATGTGAATCTGTTAGGATATCCATAGTATAAATCTACACAAAGGTTTGGAAAGGAGTTTACTATGCTGTTATCCATTCAAAATTTGACAGTGCGCTATGGAGCAGACACAGCCTTGTCTATCAACTCACCCATTGAAATCCAAGAGGGGGATCGGGTGGGCGTGATCGGCTCTAATGGCGCAGGAAAGACTACACTCTTAAAAAGCATCCTGGGGCTTGTGCCCTATGAGGGCATGATCCGCACGCAGCTGAGACCAGAGCAGATGGCTGTGCATATGCAGTTCAACGAATATACGGATGCCATGCCAGTCAAGTACATTATGGAGGCAATCCTGGGCACCAAAATTGCCAAAGACAAGAAACTGCAGGAGTTGATTGACTTTTTTGAGTTCGGAGACTGTCTGCGGAAAAAATTTACGAAGCTATCTGGTGGTCAGAAACAGCGCTTCACTATCATTATGGTCATGATGCAGGAGGCAGCACTTACCTTTTACGATGAGGTTACCTCAGGGCTGGACTTTGAGACAAGGCAGAAGCTGGTAGAAAAGCTGGTGGAGTGGTATCGCGGAAAGCGGGAAAGCCTTGTGGTGGTGTCCCATTATTATGAGGAACTGGATCAGTTGGCTGACAAGCTTCTCATATTGGACAAAGGACAGGTGGTTGATTATGGCAGAATAGAAGACCTGTTTCAGAAATACTGTGGCAGGGCGGTGATCGTGGTAAACCATTCTCCAAGGAATGAGGCGCTTTTGGCACAATGCAAAAGGCTTTTCGCCCCGGCCCATTTGATTGCTGTGGCCTGTGAGAGCCAGGAGACGGAAAAAGCGGTCACAGATCTGCTGAGAAAAAATGATGTGAATTACAAGCGGAGCAATAACGACATTGAGATATTGTACACCAACGCAAAGGCTGGGAAAGGAGGACATTTTGATGCAGAATCATAGACGGAAAGCCATATCACTACAGATGCTGGCATTTGAATTTCGCAAGACCATAGGGAACCCTTATGTGCATATTTTTGGAGTGGGTATGCCAGTTGTGATGATGCTTATCATCACAAAAGCTGTGTTAGCCGAGATGCCAAGTGGTGCCATGGGTGCCACCGTGAGCACCTCTGTGTTTCTGGGAATCGGTGTGTTGATCCCTATGGCAACTATTTTCATGGGATATGGCATATCTAACGCACAGGAGCTGGAGAAAGGAATCCCCCAGAGAATGGAATTGTT
>CANRZC010000270.1 GCA_947644185.1 uncultured Acetatifactor sp. | reverse complement strand
GCTCATTTTACAGCCTCCCGCATTCTATGATACGATTCTTCAAGCATCTGCTTTCATCAGCGCCCTGGCTCGGTTCTCCACCTCACCGGAAGGCATATTGTATTTTTCCCCGTAAAAGCCGGACAGGAACTGGGGCTTGAAGTCTGTCATCTGCCCATACTGGAACGGCGCTATCAAGTCCATCACATCATCCGGCATCTGTATGGAGGCATCTACAGGAATTTTTTCAAAGCTGATATCCATACTGCGCTGAATGGCGTAAATGCTGGTCTCTGTGTACTCCTTATCCCCGGACCGCCATACCCTAATCTTGCTGCCCTCCCCCTGGAACTGGCAGTCGGCGGCGTAGCTGTAGAACCAATATGGCACATAGATCCCCTGCATGCTGTTCAATCGCACCTCAGATAAGAAATCCGTAGGGGCAAACCGACATTTCCGAAATTTCTCCCGCAGAGATTTCTTACAAGTCTCCTTCCCCATCTGAAAGGGAATCATCATTTGAGGAGTGTATTGTCCCTCCACCCGCTCGTTGAAGATCAAATAGCTATCGCAGTAGGAACACTGGGTGGCTGAGGTATGTTCCTGTACCTGTACCTCACCGCCACAGTTCGGACAGAGAGTCAACACGTCGGTCTGTCCCTCCGCCCGCTCATCGCTTCCCTCGCTCTCGCAGAAAGGGCAATACATACCATGCCGTTCTGGGCTGTATATCACATTTCCTCCACAGTTTTTGCATCTAAAATACATTGTTTTTCCTTTCTTTATCTCAAGGCGGTGCTCCGCCAAGTATAGACTTTTCCATTATTTCCCACAGAGATCGCAGAGTACCACGATTTTCAAAGGGGTGGTCTGGGCTGGTATGCTCCTGGTGGAATTGTCATAGATCACTACCAGATTGTGATTGGCAGGGCTTCCCTGAAAGTATTGGTTGTTTGTGGTTCTCACAGCAACTCTTTTGTCCAGGTTGAGCTGCAATGTCTGATCCTCGTTCACCAGCGAAGTATCATAGTATCCTACATTCACCATCTGGCCATTCTTTAGCACTACTGCCACCACAGCATTGTATTGCGGCGGGTAAATCAATGGCATGGGCACATCCATGGAATACCAGAAAGTGCACTGCATCCCCTCAGAAAGCGTCTCAAAGTCCACTACATAGGTAGACGGTGTCACCATGAAATTGACAATATTTCCATCCATATCTTCCACGGTAAACAGCATGCAGCCGTCCGCGCGGCGGTTTCCCACCCGGGTGGGCACCAGTTCTACAATTGTTCCAGTTACAAAGCCAAATCGGCTTCTACGAAAAGCTGTCCGATCCCCAAAAGTAAAATCCATAGCTATCTTCCTTAACAATCAGTTGTCTTCTTAATAGTATGCTTCCCCTGTCAGAAATTGCCTGTCCTTTCACAGATATCTCCTCCCGCAGCTCTGCGAAACAGCGAGAAATCCCTTACGCAGAATTCGTCCCTGTGATGATGCCGCCTCCCAGCACATACTCACCATCATAAAAGCAAATGGCCTGCCCTGGCGTAGCTGCCCGCACCGGCTGTTCAAAAAGCGCCATTATTCGTCCGTCTGGCAGCTTTTCTATCCTGCAATACTGGCCCTTATGGTTATAGCGAATCTTCGCCAGCACGCGCATGCTTCCTTCTAAATCCTCTATGGCCATAAAGTTGACCCTGTCACAGATGACTTCTCTGGTGAAGATATCTTCATTTTTTCCAATGACCACTTCGTCTGTATCCGGCCTGATTTCCGTCACATACACCCGCTCCCCCATGGGCAGGTCCAGGCCTCTTCGCTGGCCGATGGTATAGTGGGTAATGCCCTTATGACGACCCAGCACATTGCCCGCACCATCCACAAAATTCCCCTTCCCTGGAACCCTCTCCCCAGCCTCTCTGTCGATAAAGCCTGCGTAGTCGTCATCCGGTACAAAACAAATTTCCTGACTGTCTGGTTTCTGGGCCACTGGCAGGTGGATGCGCTGGGCTATGGTGCGAATTTGTTCCTTCGTATACTCTCCCACGGGCATCAGGGTGTGGGAAAGCTGTTCCTGTGTCAGGTTATACAGCGCATAGGTCTGATCTTTTTTGTCATTCACACACTGGCGGATAGCGTACCGGCCATTGGGAAGCTTTGCAATTCTGGCATAATGTCCTGTGGCTATGTAGTCCGCACCGATTGCAAGGCTTCTTCGCAATAGCGCCTCCCATTTCACATAGCGGTTGCAAGCGATGCAGGGATTTGGTGTGCGTCCCTGCAAATATTCTTCTACGAAATAATCTATTACATGGCGCTGGAACTCCTGCCTGAAATTCATGACATAATAGGGAATATCCAGCTCCTGCGCCACTCTCCTGGCATCCTCCACCGCTGACAGACCACAGCAGGTGCTACTCTGTCCTGTCTCCTCTGCCTCATTCTGCCATATCTGCATGGTGACGCCTATGACATCATACCCCTGTTCCTTTAAAAGATAGGCAGCTACAGAGGAGTCCACGCCCCCCGACATGCCCACCACTACCTTTTTCCTGGAATGTCTTTCTTCCATAAAGACTTCTTCCCTCCTGAAGGTCAATTCTATGGACTATTGCTTTGCATACATTATAAGGTATCTCCTCTGAAAAAACAACTGTAACCTTGAAATGCTTTTATCATACTGCCACATACTGCAGACAATCTGACGGTTTTCCTGGCAGCTTATCCATATTCTCAATGCTTTTTCTCATATAAAGCATAAGTTCTATTATAGCCCTCAAAATAAAAGTACATATAGTCAACCAATTCGTAATATTCCGAAAGGACATCCTCGTTGCGCAGCTCTTCTTCCGAAATTTCCTGTGCCTTCCAGGTGACAACCCAGTGTGTGCGCTGCTGACGTACATATTCCTGTTGTTCCAGCATTCGCTTATATCGCTCCCCATTGAGCAGACAAAAAACCTTCTCTGTGGGCACTTCTCCGGTCACTGTGTAGAATCCTCCATCCAGAAATAAGTAATTCAAAAGACTGGTATCATCCGAAGCCAAAATCTTCTCCGCAAAACGATATTGAGGCATTTTTGCTCTGTCAGTCAGCAGCAGATAACTGTTAGGACTCATACAGTAGGACATATACATAGAAAAAAGTAATAGCACACCCCACAAAATGATTTCCCTATATTCTCCCCTTTTGCCAAAGATACTTTCTTTTTGAAATAGATGACTCAGCTTTTCTACAATGCTGCTGCCAAGCCATAAACCCCACAGAGCAAAAACTGCCAATGGCAGCCCATAATAATCATGCTTCGTGCTGCCAATAAAGATGCCGGCTGCCAGCCCTACTCCCATAAAACAGATCGCCATCTTTTCCCAAAGGGAGCTTTTGCGCAAAGGCGACAGCAAAAAGAAACAGATTCCGAAAAACAGCGGCAGAGAATAGCCCAGATTTCCTCTGTCGGCCAATGAATAGATGGTGTTTTTCAGAATAAATATACATCGATTCCACAGGCTGATTGTCTCCCCTGTATCTGTGGAAGAAAAACCATAGGAAAAGATATTGTCATACAGATATGTCTTCAGCCAGGGTTTGACAGCATCATGAACCCCAAAATAAATCACTAAGGGCAAGGTGGTCATCAAAACTACCCCCCCCGAAAATCAGGGCAGCTTTTCCAAGTGCGGCCCATTGTCTTCGATGCAGGTACAGAATCGCTATCACCAGTACCCATGCAATATATAATCCCAACAGATTGAACTTAGACCAGAGAACAAGCCCTGCCAGCACTCCGTTTACAATCAGGGTTTTGGTGTCCAAAAGGGAGTTCTCCTCTCGC
>CANRZC010000269.1 GCA_947644185.1 uncultured Acetatifactor sp. | reverse complement strand
TCTTGAGGGATATGTGGGGGAGACACTGCTGGTAGGGGTGAATTATGACAAGGACAATCCAGGCAAACCTCATAGCTGCGTTATAGAGAAAGTGCAAACAAATATAAAATAAGGGAGAAAGGTGGATTTTAACATGCAGAAAATACAATTAAAGAATCTACAACTGACAAAAGGGGCATCTTTTCAGGAACAGGAGGATGGCAGCGGGATATTCCGGCTGTCAAAAGAGGGTGCAGGTTTCCTTCTTCCGCAGCTACTCACCTGCGAGGAGAGATATCTGACTTTTCGCATAGAAGTGCTGGAGGAGCACAGTCTTGCCATGAATCTGCTGGCTTATGTGCATGGGGAAATGGAGGCGGAGCATAATCCTGCTTTCACAGTGCGTTTCGGGCTGTTGCCGAAGGTGGAGACTACGGTCTGTATCGACTTGAACTGGATGGATGCAAAAGAGCTGTTTCCGGAAGCCTTGCCTGGCAATCTGAAAATTGTATGTCATGGTAGAAGAGTGGACAGAGAGGAGATCTCGGAGGTTGTCCTATCTTCCATGGCGGCTTTTCACGATGTGACATGCAGGATCTCAGATATGGTATTGACGGACACTTACCCAGAACAGATTCTACCGGACAGAAAAACGGTTGACCGATTCGGTCAGTCAAAAGAGAAGGAATGGACTGGAAAGGTCAATAATGACGCGGATTTAAAGAACAGATTGGAGGGACAGCTTGCAGAAAGCCATGGGGGTTATCCCTTTGGAGATTGGTCTGCCTACGGCGGCTGGAAAGGTAAGAAATTACAGGAAGGGACAGGATATTTCTCCAGATGCAAGGAAGATGGCAGATGGTGGCTGGTGGATCCGGAGGGTTACGCCTTTTTCAGCATGGGGCCGGATTGTGTGGGATTGGGCGGTGACTGCCGGATAGACGGTGTGGAGAAATGGCTGGACTGGCTGCCGGAGCGGGATGACCCTGGGTATGGAGAGATGCTGGTAGAGGCTGGTCCTAGGGGCAACAGGCGGCGGAGCATGCGACAGTTTTCATTCTTTCGGGCGAACCTCCGTCGGGCTTTCGGGGAAGACTGGTATGAAAAATGGGAGAGGATGATGTGCGGCCAGTTGAAGAAATATGGCATGAACACCCTGGGCAACTGGAGCGATAGGGAGATTTTGGGAAAGATGGATATCCCCTATGTCACATCCCTGCCAGAGTTTCCCGCTACAAAACAGACAATTTTTAGAGACTTTCCAGATGTATTCAGCCAGGAATATACAGAAGAAGCGGCACGCTGTGCACAGGCATTGACAGGACGCAGGGAGGATCCGCTGATGATCGGGTATTTCCTTCGCAATGAGCCCATGTGGGCTTTTGTGGACAATCTGGTGCTGGCAGACGAAGTGCTGTATAATCCGGCAGATACTGTTTGTAAAGAGCGGCTGATTGAATTTCTGCAGGAGCGATATGGGGAGATCGGTAAGCTGAATAGCGCCTGGGGCTGCGCTCTGGAGAGCTTTGAGAGTCTGCGGGAGCCAAAGAGGGATGTGTCCAAATGGGGGGAGGCAGCCCGGGACGATATGCGGGAATTCTCCAGGCAGATGCTTCGGGCCTATGTGGAGATTCCTGTCAGGGCATGCCGCCAGGCAGATCCGAACCACATGATACTGGGTATGCGCTGGGCCTGGATATCGGATCCGGACCTGGTGACTGGCTGGGAGAATTTTGACGTGTTTTCCATAAACTGCTATGCGGTGGACTCTACGGACAAGATACAGCATGTGGCGGATTTAGGGGTGGACCTGCCTGTGATGATAGGTGAATTCCATTTCGGGGCCCTGGACGCAGGGCTGCCTGCCACAGGACTGGAGGCCGTAAAGAGCCAGCATGACAGGGGGGCCGCCTACCGCTACTACTGTGAGAGTGTGGCCGCCCATCCTTACGGCGTTGGCTGTCATTATTTCCAGTGCTATGACCAGTTTGTACTGGGGCGCTTCGACGGAGAAAACTATAACATCGGCCTTTTCGATATTTGTTCCTGTGCCTATCCTGAGATGCTGGAGCAGATTAGAACGTGCAGCAGCAGGATCTATGAGATAGCGGCGGGACGCGCCCAGAGAGGGGAAAAAGAGGCGGAGTCTATACCTATGATTGCTTATTGAGTGCAGATGAGGATTTTGATAGCGTTTCGCTTTCTTCCTGGTTTTGAAATTGGACTGGCGGGCTTTCATGCCCGCCACCTTGCATGTTGGCAATCCATATCGGTTATGATAACGGAAACATTTTACTCCTGCCTGGAAACCAGACGGCTTCTTATGGCAGACGGAAAGCTGTCCGTAATTTTTCTGATGGTTCTGTCCTGCAGATAAAAGGGATTCAGGGTCTGCTTGGAATATTGAAAAGGGGTGTCCTTTGTTAGAGATACCAAAAGCTGTGTAAAAAAGCGTTCCCAACTTTCATGCTCTTTTGCCTCCACATAGTTCCAGGGGGAAGCCAGGATATCCTCCAGTTCCTTGGAGGAAAGTACGCCAGATCTCAGTATCAGGTATTCAAAAGATTCCGGCATCCAGAGGGATATTCGCCGACTGGTCTGTACTTTTATATATTCCAGACAGCTTTCGATCATGGCTCCAAAGGCAGCGCCGTCTACAATGGCCAGGGTATCGGCAGAGTTCGTCCGCTCTAGAAAGGAGAGGACTTTGCTGTTTCCGCCTGCGCTTATCAGCTTGCTGTCCTTTAAGACATGGGAGAAGAACTGGAAGCCCGCATTGCTGTCTTCCGTTATGGTGTATGCTAGCCGATTGTTCTCGACCACAGGATAATTGCTGTACATTTCCTTGAAATAATGGTAGGACTCTTTTATATCTGTATGCTTTCCCACTGTCAGGATTTCGTAAATCTCATGTATGCTGTAGGGCAGCATTTTAAGAGGCGCGCGGGTCACCAGAACGAAATAATTTCCGGAATCACGGACAAATGTGGCAAACTCTTGGGAAAAGACAAACTCGTTGTTTTCCTCAATGAAGATGACAGTATCTTTTAGACGGGGAAAAATTTCCTGCCAATGCATCCCCACCTCTTGGCGCAGATAGACATAATAAGCCGCAGAGGTGGATACTGAGTAACCGGATTCCCGTCCTGTCCGAAGATACTCATACAGCATATGCAGAAGCGTCGTCTTGCCAGTGGCGCTGTCGCCCTTGATGACAGTGATGTTCCTGCGCAATGTAAAGTCAAACAATGCCCTTTTGCTCTTCACTCGAAAATGATAGTTACCTTTCATCCATCAACCTTTCTGCCTCAATCAGACCCAGTACATATTCTTTCCGGTTATGGACGATTTTCCCTGTATTCATAATTTGAATCTCGAATTCCCCCTCAAACTGGATCATGTACTGGAGATACACGGTGAGATCTTTCTGCTCGGCAATCTTCAGCACCCATTTAGCGCAGTTGTTACCACAGTTGGTCAAATTGTATACAAAGGAATCGTCTTTTAGCATCAGAATTAGGACCTTTACGCCACCGGACAGTTCTTTTGGAGTAATGGGCCCCAGGATGGGGCTCTCTATAACATGGGCGCTTAAGACAGTGGAATTGTCCACATCTTGAATCATTTCTTTGATAAAGGGATCCTCGATCCATTCATCCTCATATACATTATCGAAATAGGAGGGCGCATCCGTCATATAAGATACGCCGCCATAGTACCATATTTTTAGCATGTATTCACTGCCTTTCGCAAATTTTATGTGTCTGCATTTGCATATTTTAACATGATTGCAGATTTTTTAATTGACCAAAACAGTTATATACAAGGTTATCGCCCTCCTTA
>CANRZC010000268.1 GCA_947644185.1 uncultured Acetatifactor sp. | reverse complement strand
GCAGTTAGAGCAAAGGATATCCAGGAGTTTAGAGAGGAATGTGGGATCTGACAGCAGATGAAAAATCCGGCTGGACGATTGGATTCGTCTATTCAATGCGAAAAGCGAGGAGGATTTGGCGATGATCAAGGTGAAGAATGCTGGAATCAAAGAGGCAATCGGGGCGATAAGAGAGATGAGTCTGAGGAAGAACCTGCGTTATTTGTACGAGGAGCATATGAAGAGTATTCGGGACCGCAGAGCGGAAGACGCATATGTCAGAGAGGAAGGAATGGCGGAAGGACGAGCGGAAGGACGAGCGGTGGGTAAGGCCGAAGATATTCTGCAGATTCTAACTGAGCTGGACGATATCCCAGAGGACTTATCTAGACGTATTATGGCAGAGAAAGATTTGGACGTTTTAGCAGGCTGGCTAAAGACTGCAGTTAGAGCAAAGGATATCCAGGAGTTTAGAGAGGAATGTGGGATCTGACAGCCCTCCATGATATCCTGAAGAGAATAGAGCAGGAGTGAAAAGCGAAAAACATGTTACCTACAAAGGACATTCCAATATTTGATATCCTAAAAGCCGCGCTGACATCAAAAGGGTTTGTTCCGGCAGAAAATATCCCCTGGGACACTGTCAGCCAGGAGCTGACAGCGCAGACTGTGGCAGCCCTGCCTGTGGATGTAATGCTTGAGAATCCAGGAGTTCCAACCTCCATAAAGCAGCAGTGGAAGAACACAGCATATGCCCACATTGTGCGATGGGAGCAGATCCTGTATGCCCAGGACCAGGTAGTGCGCCTCCTGACAGACCATAATATCCCTCTGGTTATTCTGAAGGGAACTGCAGCGGCCATATATTATCCAAAGCCCCAATACCGCTCCATGGGCGATATTGATTTCCTGGTCCGGGAGAAGGACTATCGAAAAGCCTTCAATCTCATGCGAAGCTGTGGGTATACCCTGGCAGAGCCGGAGGACAGTGAGGATTATCACTATGCACTGGAAAAGGACGGGATCCTATTTGAGCTTCACAGAAGGCTGGCAAAGCTTCCACCAAATGCCGAGAGCGATTTCCTGATGAATCAGGTCCACAGCGGCTTGGAACATGTGGAGTGGAGGCAGATGGAAGGGTATCAGGTTCCCCTCCTGCCATGGCTGCCAAACGGTCTGGTACTGCTGCAGCATATTAGACAGCACCTTCGGGAAGGATTGGGGCTGCGGCAAATCATTGACTGGATGATGTATGTGAATCAGGAACTGGATGACGCCAGATATCCGCAATTCCAGCAAGTGCTGCAGCGTACCGGATTAGAGCCCCTGGCCCTGCATGTCACAAGAATGTGTCAGTTGTACCTAGGGCTGTGGGAAAGCGGTATCAGTTGGTGTCGCTTCGTGGAGCCAAACATATGTGAGACGCTGATGGAATACATTATGGAACAGGGGAATTTTGGCAGGAAAGTCGGTGAGGCTGGAAAAGGCATAAAAGCACTGAACCGCCATAAGAGTGGCAGACAGATGTTTGCATGGATGCAGCGGCAGGGAAAGCGCCACTGGAAAGCGGCAGATAAGCATCCATTCCTGGTGCATTTCTCCTTTCTGTATGAGATGGGGGGATATATTTCCTGGCTGTTACATAGAAAGAAGCCGATAGCGGCGCTTGTTTCTGATATCAGAGAGAGCCGGAAACGCAGGAGGATGTTCCGACAGCTATTATCATAAATTCTGGGCATTTATTTGTCCGAAATATAAAAGCTAAATCAAAATGGAAAGTAGAGGATTAACATATGTGTGGAATTGTAGGCTATACAGGAACCCGGCAGGCAGCGCCCATCCTTTTGGAGGGGCTGTCAAAACTGGAATACAGAGGCTACGACTCAGCGGGCATCGCGGTACGGGAAGGCGAAGAGCTGACGAAGGTAGTCAAGGAAACCGGGAGACTGCGAAATCTTTATGAAAAAACAGATGGAGGAAACGCGCTTCCCGGTACCTGTGGCATTGGCCATACCAGATGGGCCACACATGGAGAGCCTACCCAGACAAACGCGCATCCCCATGTGAGTGGAAATTGCACAGGGTCTGGCTCCGGTGCAGTAGAGTCTGAGGTGGTAGGGGTCCACAATGGCATTATTGAAAACTACCAAGAACTGAAGGAAAAACTGTTAAAACACGGATACCAGTTCTACAGCGATACGGATACAGAAATCGTAATTAAGCTGGTGGATTATTATTACAAAAAATATAAAATCGGACCCGTGGATGCCATTGCCAAAACAATGGTGCGTGTCAGAGGATCTTATGCCCTGGAGCTGATGTTTACAGATCACCCAGGCGAAATTTGGGTGGCCAGAAAAGACAGCCCCATGATTATCGGGATCGCGGATGGAGAGACCTATATTGCCTCCGATGTGCCAGCCATTTTAAAGTATACCAGATCCGTCTACTATATCGACAATCTGGAATTTGCAAAGCTGACACCGGGAGAGGCCGTGTTTTATGATCTGAATGGTGACAAGGTCCAAAAGGAGCCAGTAGAGATAACCTTTTCTGCGGAAGCGGCGGAGAAGGGCGGCTTTGAGCACTTTATGATGAAGGAAATCCATGAGCAGCCAAAGGCTGTGGCAGATACATTGCATTCGGTCATCAAAGAGGGTAAGATCGATTTGACCAATGTAGGGCTGGATGAGACCCAGATCAAGCAGATTCAGAACATCATTCTGGTGGCCTGTGGCTCTGCTTGGCATGTGGGCATGGCTTGTCAGTATGTGCTGGAGGATTTGACAGATATCTCAGTGCGAGTAGAGCTGGCATCTGAGTTTCGTTACCGGAAGCCTAAATTTAGGAGGGATACTCTAGTCATTGCGATTTCCCAGTCCGGGGAGACTGCGGATACCCTGGCGGCCTTAAGGCTGGCAAAGGAGAACGGGATCCCCACCTTGGCCATTGTCAATGTAGTGGGCAGTTCCATTGCCAGAGAGGCGGACAATGTGTTCTATACGCTGGCAGGTCCAGAGATAGCCGTGGCCACCACGAAAGCCTATAGCACCCAGCTTATCGCCGGATATTGTCTGGCAGTGCAGTTTGGGTTTGTGAGAGAAAGTATTGATAAGGAATCATATGGGCGATATATAGAAGAATTACAGCTTATTCCCCAGAAAATAGAGAGGCTTTTAGAGGAGAAAGAACGAATCCAGTGGTTCGCCGCAAAGTACGCAAATGTCCACGATGTATTCTTTATAGGCAGGGGAATCGATTACGCTATCTGCTTGGAGGGGAGCCTGAAATTAAAGGAGATATCCTATATCCACAGCGAAGCTTACGCTGCCGGAGAATTGAAACATGGCACCATCAGCCTCATTGAGAATGGGACTTTGGTGATTGGTGTTCTGACCCAGAGCGATTTATATGAGAAGACCATTTCAAATATGGTAGAGTGTAAGTCCAGAGGCGCATATCTGATGGGACTGACCACTTATGGAAAATATGCCACAGAGGATCAGGTGAATTTCACAGTGTATGTGCCAAAGGTGGATGAACATTTCGTGGGCAGCCTGGCAGTGATCCCGCTGCAGCTTTTAGGGTATTACATTTCTGTGGCGAGAGGGCTTGATGTGGATAAACCCAGGAATTTGGCGAAAAGTGTGACAGTGGAATAGAAATGATATGTATTAAACTAATATCCCACAAAATGCAAGGGTTCTTTCACATTGCATTTTGTGGGATATTTATGTGTTTTAAATGAAATTTGGAGTGACTTTATTTACATTTTCTATTGACGTATCTTTAGATAGTTTTATAATAAAATAAGGGGAATTATAGCATTTTATAGATAGAAGGCAGGTGTATTCCGTTGGAG
>CANRZC010000267.1 GCA_947644185.1 uncultured Acetatifactor sp. | reverse complement strand
GATAGAAAACCGTATTTTCCGGTATGGAAAAGGCCTGGCCAGGGCTTACATCAGCAGAAAAATGGAGATAGTTATTTTGGAACCTTTGGACTGCCTGGTAATGCTGTAGCGTGTCTGGCGTATAGAGGATGCAGGCATTTTCCTTTGTAATGATAATTTTGTCCCCCAGGTACACCTTCATGGGAGACTTGAACTGGAGAAAAAGATAATCTCCGCTTCCTGTGGGGCGGTAGATGGTGTCATAGTCGTGATTAAATCGGTTGTATTCACAGAAATTCAGCTTGTACATATTCTTTTGCCCTCTTGTGTTTTCAAAAAACAGTTTCTGACATCTGGTGTGGAAATTTTGCGTTCCTATGATTTAGTTTACCATATGATCGGAAGAAAAGTCAAACAAAGCGGAAAAAATGAGATAGAACCTGCCGGAAAGTTGGATTATGATAAAAGCAACAAAAAGGACAGCGCCGCCAGGTGAAAAGGCGGTGCGGAAATGAGGCAATCATGAAAAAGGCAGAGATTATTGTAGACAAAAATTTTCTCACAGGGGCAGTGGACAAAAGAATCTTCGGCTCTTTTATCGAACACCTGGGCAGGGCTGTCTATGAGGGGATCTATCAGGAGAACAGCCCTTTTGCGGACCAGCAGGGACTGCGAAAGGATGTGCTGGAGCTGGTGAGAGAGCTTCAGGTTCCCATTGTGCGCTATCCTGGCGGGAATTTTGTGTCCGGCTATCACTGGGAGGATGGGGTGGGGCCCAAGGCAGAGCGCCCCGCAAAGGTAGATCTGGCATGGAGTGTGATTGAGTCCAATCAGTTTGGGCTGAATGAATTTGTGGATTGGGCAAAAAAGGCTGGCTCAGAGGTTATGATGGCCGTAAATCTGGGAACCAGAGGGCCGGAGGATGCCAAAAATTTGCTGGAATACTGCAACTTCAAGAAGGGCAGCTATTACAGTGACTTAAGAAGGAAGCACGGCTATGAGGAACCCCACAATATCAAGCTATGGTGCATGGGCAATGAGATGGATGGCCCCTGGCAGATGGGACATAAGACAGCAAAGGAATATGGACGGGCTGCCGCGGAGACCAGCAGACTGATGAAGTTTATGGATCCGGATATTGAGACAGTGGCCTGCGGCAGCTCTGCCCTCACCATGGACACCTTCGGCTACTGGGAGGATGCGGTGTTAGAGGAATGCTATGAGCAGGTGGATTACCTTTCTTTACATCAGTATTATGGAAACCGAGACAACAACACACCGGAATTTCTGGCAAATTCCAAGGGAATGGATGAGTTTATCAGCTCTGTGCTGTCCATCGCGGACTGCGTGAAGGCAAAGAAGCGCAGCAAAAAGCAAATCAATCTGTCCTTTGATGAGTGGAATGTATGGTATCACAGCAGTGAGGCGGACAAAAAGCTGGAAAAGTGGGTACAGGCCCCTCACCAGCTGGAGGATGTCTACAACTTTGAGGATGCGCTGCTGGTGGGCAGCATGCTGATCACCATGCTGCGCCACGCGGACAGGGTGAAGGTGGCATGCCTGGCACAGCTTGTGAACGTGATTGCACCTATTATGACCTCTGATACCGGCGCCTGGAGGCAGACGATTTTTTATCCCTACATGCATGCCAGTGTATATGGCAGGGGGACTGTACTGAACACCCTGGTGAAAGCGCCTTTCTATGAGAGTAAGAATTATGGGGAGGTTTCCTTCCTTGACAGTGTCTGTATCTGGAATGAGGAGGCTGGTGAACTTACGATTTTTGCGGTGAACAAGAATCTGGAGGAGGACATGGAAGTGAGCTGTGATTTGAGGCAGTTCGCGGACTATAAGGTGGCAGAGCATATTGTGCTGACCAATGATGATATGAAAGCTGTCAATACGGAAGAAAATCCCAATTGCGTGGTACCTGTGGCAGGGAACGCCTCCCGCATGGAGAACGGCCATTTTACCACTGTGTTCGGGAAGCACAGCTGGAATGTGGTAAGGCTGAAGAAGTAAAATCGTACAGAAAAGTTAGCTGTACAGCAAAGGAGGGCCCAAAACCTGGCCCTCCTTTTTATGCGCAGGCCCGCATGTGGAAGTTTGCCGCTAAGGCGGCATGGGGGTCGCGCGGCGAGTAGTGGAGAAATGCATTCCCCTACTGGATTCTGCAGAATTAAAGAATTTCATAGCCCATTGCATTTAGATCAATCCGCACCCTGGTGCCATCGTCAAAAACAGTTTCCTGTATGGACCCGTCCGGTGCGAGCAAATGGTGGGAAACCATCTCGCAGGTGGCCACCCGCTCATGGAGGCGGGCCACTACCTGACAGCGCTCGTAGGCTTCCTGAGGCGTAAAGGTGCACTCTGGCTGGAAGGAGCCATCTATGCCCGGATAAGCCCCATCCCGAATCAGATAGGGTGCACCGCCATTTAGAAGGGCATAGAGCATGTAATCAGTCTGTTCATTCATTTTATCCATCATCCAGGGAATGACGACGCAATCGTGATATACAAGGTTAAACAATGGCACTGGAATTCCTTTCTGGGCCGTGCCAGGGCGGTTCATCATAAAGGAATATGGCCCATAATGACAGAATACCAAACTCTTCATGCTCCAGTCCGATACCTCCTCGGAGCTGGGGAGTATCCCCTGGGAAAGCAGGTATTCGAAGCATTGGCCTCTGAAATCCAGGCAATCTCTGCGGGTCATATAGTGCATGGGATTGGCGCACTCGTCTGGCTCATTGCAGGTGAACACGTCCAGGTAAGCGCAGTCCAGATTAATGCCATGGTCTGCCAGTTGACGGAAATTCCGCTTCACATAATAGGGCGCCTGGGTGGCACACAGATAGGTCTGATGTCCGCCTGCCCATCTGGAATGCTCAGGGATTGTGCCGTCTGTCTGTAGGCAACCGAAGGAGGCATCGAAGGTGGCGCCGTTAAAATAGTAGTCCCGGTACTGATCGTGGATACCAAAGAGATACCCGCAGGAATGAAGGGTGTCCGCCAGCTCCTTCATGCCCTCCCAGCCACCAGCCTCCTTACAGGGCGGCAGATAGTCAGGATGCTGATTGTCATATCCGGGATCCCCCCAGCCGTCCAGGTGGAGATAGAGCTTTTGGAAGCCCTGTTCCCGAAGGGCTTTGATCTGTTCTGTCCGGGTCTGGAAAGGCACCACACGGTCATATTTGTCAGGAGCCTCTGGGTCATACATGGAAGATTCCGGGCACACATGATTTTTGATCCCAAAGTGCAGGAAGAGACTTCCGATCAATTGGTTCACCTTCGGGGCCTTTGCAGCCTTTTCCTTTAGGCTACAGAAAAGTCCTTTTTCTTTTACATAGCTGCGGTATATTTTGCAGAGAGTGTTGTAGTCACAATCCGTTGCCAGGGTATAGCGCATTACCCGGCGGTAGCGGATTTTCCCCAGGCTGGCTTCCCAGCGGACGCCTACCTTTGTATAAGGACCGCCAGCAGGGTGCTCAGCGTAGAAAGCGCTGTCCCAGGGCTGTTCACAGATGGCGATATAGCCATCTCCGGATTTCACCTGACCGAACCAGGGCATGTAGTTGGCAGCGGAGCAAAGAGCCCCACCAAAGGGGAGTTTTCCCAGCTCTGTCTCCCAGTTATTGGGAATCAAAAGTCCCTGCTGATCATTTAGCAGTGTATACCAGTCCTGCCTTTTCTCCCGAAAGGCCATAGGTCCGGGCCATAGCACTGACTGGATGGAAACATTCTCTTCGCACAGAGGAATCCACTCAAAGAACACATCTCCCGTAGCCGCCTCAATCCACACATAGGTGCAAAAGGCCGTCTCATTTCCCCCTACAGCAAATCCCTCATATCGGGATAGAATTCCCTTC
>CANRZC010000266.1 GCA_947644185.1 uncultured Acetatifactor sp. | reverse complement strand
TCCCGCCAGATCTCGCCTTCATCTCTAAGCCGTTCCTTTAATTCCGTGATACTTCTGGGTGGCCTGCATTGCCAACAATGACGATATGATGTCCCGCCCTGCTCTCCTTCTCCACAATATTGTGGATTCTCTTCACAAAAGGGCATGTGGCGTCAATGCACTCTAGCTCTCTGTCCTCCAGGATATGGTAGATTTCCTCAGGAACGCCATGGGCACGGATAATGACGCTGCCCGAGGAAAGCCCCATAAGCTCCTCTTTTGACTCCAACACCTTGACACCCTTTTTTGTCAGTTCTTTTACCACTTCCTCATTGTTCACAATAGGGCCATAGGTATATATATTTTTCCCATTTTTTATCTGTTCATACACAGTATCCACTGCGCGTTTTACACCAAAGCAGAAGCCCATGCATTCTGCAAGCTTTACTTCCATACGGGACTCCTCTCCCTTTGCCTACTACATTTTGGGCAACTTTCAGGCTCTGTCCTTACATAGCCCAATGATTCGCCCTATGACCTCTTCCACTGTCATATCTGAGGTATCCACCACAACTGCATCCTCCGCCTGCGCAAGCGGCGAAGTCTCTCGGTGCATATCACGGTAGTCCCGCTCTTCAATATCCTCTTTGATTTTCTCCAGATCGCTGATCTCTCCCCTGGCCATAAGCTCATCATACCTGCGCTTAGCCCGCACTTGACTGCTTGCTGTGAGGTAAATCTTAAGCTGTGCGTCTGGAAGTACACAAGTGCCGATATCTCTGCCGTCCATAATGCAGTCGCTTTCGGCTGCAAGGCTTTTTTGGAGCTCTACCATGTTCTTTCGCACCTGGGGTATAGGGCTGATGACAGATGCTGCCTCCCCCACTTCCTCGGTGCGCAGAAAGGCATTCACATTCTCACCGTTTAAAAAGACCACCTGTACACCATTCTCATAGCGGATAGTCACATGGGCTTTTGGACACATTTCAATGATCTGGTCCCTGTCTGTCAAATCTACGCCCTGCCGCAGCATGTACAGCGCTATGGCACGGTACATGGCCCCGGTATCCACATAGATTAAGTTCAATTCCTTTGCCACAGCTTTTGCAATGGTGCTTTTGCCCGCTCCTGCAGGCCCGTCGACTGCCACATTATAGCTCATTTCCATCCTCCCCTGGCTCTCACACCAATCCTATTCTTCTGAGAAGCCTCCTGCATGCTTCCCTGCCAGATGTCCTGTAGACCAGGCAATCTGTAGATTAAATCCCCCTGTAAGCGCATCCAGGTCCAACACCTCTCCGGCAAAGTACAGACCCTTTATCCGCTTCGATTCCATGCTGGAAGGATTGATATCCTTTACGGAAACACCACCTTTGGTGATAATTGCCTCCTGGTAACCCCGCAGACCAGTCACCGTCAAAGGAAAGCTTTTGATAAGTTTCCCAAAGGTCTTTCGCTCTTCCCTGGTGATCTCGTTTACCTTTTTATCCGGGTGAATCCCAGACAGATCACGTATCACAGGTATCAATTTTATAGGAAACAGACCTCCACAAGCATTCTTAAACTGTTTGTTCTTATTTTCCTCAAAATCCCGCAGCAGACGCCGATCCAATTGCTCCATATCCAGAGACGGTTTTAAGTCAATATACAGCTTTGTCTTCCCAGCCTGTGCATAAAAGCTGCTGGCAGTTAGAATCAAAGGACCACTGACCCCAAAATGGGTGAACAGCATCTCACCAAAGCCTTGGTAGACTTCCTTTTCATTACAGCACAGGCGCACAGATACATTTTTTAACGTCAGCCCCATAAGCTTAGAGCACCACTCTTCCCTGCACTGAAAGGGCACAAGAGAAGGTCTTCGCTCTATCAACCGGTGTCCTGTGAGCTCTGCAAAGCCATATCCATCACCAGTAGAGCCTGTGGATGGATAGGAAAGTCCTCCTGTACAGACAATACACCCATCCCCCAAAAGCTTTCTGCCATCCTTAAGCACTACACCCTCTACCCTCTGTGTGGCACCCTCCTGGTGCAGTATCAGAGATTTGACCTCCGTATGCAGCAAAATCTCTACACCCAGCCGCTTTAGTTCTCTGGAAAATGCGGCAATTACATCTGACGAGTGATCAGACACTGGAAAGACTCTGTCCCCTCTCTCCACCTTCAAGGGACATCCTGCCTGTTCCAGAAAATCCATCAGCGCATAATTGTCATAATCATAAAAAGCACTGTAGAGGAACTTGCTGTTGGTACATACATTTGAAAATAAAGTGTCCATGTCCCCAGCATTGGTCACATTGCAGCGGCCCTTCCCAGTAATAAAAAGCTTTTTCCCCAGCTTCTCATTTTTTTCCACCAGGTATACGCTGCTCCCCTGCTGGGCAGCCGCCAATGCTGCCATCATTCCAGCGGCACCGCCGCCCACTACAATCACTCTTCCCACTTTCGTCCCCTTACATTGTCGCAAAGATCTCTTAGAACCGAAAAAAGCACTGCCGCAGCAACGCTCCTCTTCAGAACATACCCAAAAATCCAGAAGTTCCAGGACAGCGGTTACCCGCCATCCCAGAACTATCTCTCATTGCTTCAAGGTGCTAGACAGGGTATGCACCGTTCTTGGTGTCTGCCTGCGTCATGTCCACTTTATCCTGTTGCGCTTGGCGATACTTGAAGAAATCTGTGGCCACCTGAGGGAACAGGGCATAGGAGAGCACATCCTCATCCTGCTGCTTCCACTCGCTCATCTCGCCTTCCAGCTTATCCATCTCGTTCTCCAGCATATCTGCATAGCGGCAGGTAATACGCTCCTCCCCAGGGATAACCTTGTCGATGATTTCCTGGTTCATGGGCTTGATGGTCTGGCCATACTCACCCCGCAGCACAGCTTTGGTCTCCTTGGTAGCCATCTTGTACCGCTCACCCATGAGCACATTGAACACTGCCTGAGTACCCACGATCTGAGAGGACGGTGTCACCAGAGGCGGCTCACCCAGGTCCTTACGAACCTCAGGAATCTCCCTCAGCACATCATAATATTTATCTTCTGCATTCTGCTCCTTCAGCTGGCTCACCATGTTGGAAAGCATGCCACCGGGCACTTGATACAGCAAGGTCTTAATGTCCACGCCCATAACCTTCGGGTTGAGCAGCCCGCTCTTTAAGCACTCATCCCGATAAGGACGGAAGTAGTCGGCAATTTCCGCCAGAAGATTCTGGTCAAAGCCCGTATCATAAGGGGTACCCCGGAAAGTCTCTACCATAACCTCAGTGGCAGGCTGGGAGGTTCCCAATGCAAAAGGACTCATGGCAGTATCAATAACGTCTACGCCTGCCTCTACCGCCTTCAGATAGGTCATGCTGGCCACACCAGAGGTATAATGGGTATGCAGCTGGATGGGAAGCTTTGTATTCTCCTTCATGGCCTTGATCAGCTCAGAGGCCTTGTAAGGCACCAGCAAACCTGCCATATCCTTGATGCAGATGGAATCTGCACCCATCTCCTCAATTTTCTTTGCTGTGCTAGCCCAATACTCCAGGGTATAGGCATCTCCCAGCGTGTAGGACAGAGCAATCTGCGCATGTCCTCTGCCTTCCTTCTGCTTCATGCGATTGGTGGCATTTACAGCCTCCTGGAGATTGCGCAGATCATTCAGGCAATCGAAAATACGGATAATGTCAATACCATTGGCAATGGACTTCTGCACAAAAGCATCCACCACGTCATCTGCGTAAGGACGATATCCCAAAATATTCTGTCCACGGAACAGCATCTGCAGCTTCGTGTTCTTAAAGCCATCGCGGAGCTTTCTCAGCCTGTCCCAGGGATCCTCTTTCAGGAAACGAAGAGAAGCATCAAAGGTAGCGCCGCCCCAGCACT
>CANRZC010000265.1 GCA_947644185.1 uncultured Acetatifactor sp. | reverse complement strand
CATGCTTTCCAGGTAGTCCTCAAAATCGAACTTGCCCTTCTTCATCCGGCCCGCAGATATCACAGATCATGCTGCTCACATCAATGCGACCTGCGTCAATCAAGTCCAGAGCTCTCTTCTGGGTATAGGGATTGATATAGGAGGCCTTCAGCTCCAGCTCCTTTTTAAATATCTCAAAGGGCTTCACAGAAATAGTCTCATCCGGCTTTGTCAGGCCAAACATCATAACAACAGCCTTGTTTCCGGCAATGTCAATAGCCTGCTCAATGGTAGAGGGACGGCCCACGCACTCAATCACTGTATTCACCCAAGATAGCCCAGCCTTTCCCAGCTCCGCCTTCACATCCTGTTTTAACGGATCGATGCACACATCTGCTCCCAGCTTCTGTGCCACTTGGCGTTTCTCCGCCACAGGCTCCAGCAGTGCCACCTTCGCTGCACCTGAGAGCCTGGCCAGCTGCAGCATCAAAAGGCCAATCATGCCCCCGCCTATGACTACCACCTGGGAGCCTGGTCCAATGCCACACATGTCAATTCCGTGGAGACAGCAGGCCACAGGCTCTGTCATAGCCCCCTGTTCGAAGGTGGTATGATCTCCTAACCGATACACCTGTCTCACATCCACCGCGCAGAATTCTGCAAAGCCGCCGTCCATGGTAGTTCCGTAGCCAATCATATGCTCACAGTAATGGGCCACTCCATTCCGACAAGGCGTGCAAGTCCCACAATAGCAGTTGGGATCCACACACACCCTGTCCCCAGGCTGATATTCTCTGACCTCTTCGCCCACTGCCTCCACAATGCCGGCAAACTCATGCCCTAGTATAGTAGGCGGCGTAACCTCTGCCGCACCCTTGTCGCCCTCATAGATATGCACATCCGTGCCGCAGACCCCGCAGGCCTTTACACGAATCAGCACATCCTTTGGCCCTACAGTGGGCATCTCATGCTCCTCAATTCTCAAATCATGTTTTCCGTAGAATACTGCACTTTTCATTGTCCCTTACCTACCCTTTCTTTTCTAAGTCTGTTTGTCGGGGACCATATTTTCCCCAGTCCAGCCTCCCTCACGCCTGTCCATGTATATGGTATTAACAATAACATATATCCCGCTGAAATTCTAGCATAAATATGGTACAATGCTGAAGAAGAACACTACAGAAAGGAACCCGCTCCGATGAATATTCGAAACACAACCCTCGCTGATTTCTCAGAAATCTTATCCATATACGCCTACGCAAGACAACAAATGCGGCAAAAGGGAAATCCCCTCCAATGGGGTGACAACAGGCCCTCTGAGGCGGTACTGCTGGAGGATATTCGAAAAGGCAGAAGCTTTGTAATAGAAGAAAAGAACCAGATTTGCGGGGTCTTTGCCTTTATCATTGGGGAGGACCCCACTTATCAGATCATAAAAGATGGGCATTGGTTAAACCACGCCCCCTATGGCACCATCCACCGAATTGCCAGTAGCGGCGCTGCAAAAGGAATCTTTCAAAAATGCCTGGCCTACTGCCAGGCCCAGATTCCCAATCTCCGAATCGACACACACGAAGACAATGCCGTCATGCAGCATCTGCTGGAGAAGCATGGCTTTCGTAAATGTGGCATTATTTATGTGGAGGACGGCAGTCCACGGCTTGCCTATCAAAAGTGCTGCTAGCCAATGGCATTTCCAGGCGCCGAAAAGGCCGTGACCTGGCCACGGCCTTTCTATTCTTTCAAATGCCACTCTTATTTGCTGGAAAGGAAGGACTGATATTGTTCATTTGCAGCATCCAGCAATGTCTCAATGCCATTGGCCTTAAGGTTTTCATTGAACTCCTCCAAGGTAGCATCCACATCCACTTCACCTAATATCAGGCTTGTGTAATATTCACCGTAAGTATTGGCAATGGCCGCTACCTCTGCTGTGTAGGCAGAGCTGTCGAAGTAGAAGCCCACATGCTTCGGCGAAGCCGCAGAATCATTGAACTCTTTCATCTGACTGCCAAGGTCAGACAGACCGGTATCCTTCTGAGACTGTGTGACAGAGTTGATATAATGATTGCCCATCTGCCAGCATGCATCGCCATATCTGTCAGCCGCATATCCGGTATCCCCCCAGGACACCACACCGTCCCCGTCCGCTGTGTAGTCCACATCCTTCTCCCCCATCACAAGCAGATCGATGAAATCCCTGTTGGTGTATGCAAAGTTGATGACCTTCATTGCTGCTACCGGATCAGAGCATGTGCCGGAAATCGCATTGCCCCATCCACCGGGGAAGTCGCAGAATGTCTGGGTGCTTGTCTCATCAAACAGAACCTTTTTAAAGGTAATGCTGGAGGAACTATACTGTTCCACCGTGCCTGGCTTCATGCGAGCGATATGGCAGAAAATCTTCCCCTCTTTCAGGAACATGGTATTTCCATCTGCAGTGGTATCGGTAAACAGGTATCCTTTTTCATTCCATTCTCTGATTTTGTGAAGGGCCTTTACCACCTTCTCATTCTGCCAGATATTATAAACCCCGCCTGCATCATCGGCAAGATCCATTCCCAGGCACATGTTTGGTGTTCTGTTCACATCGTCCTCGTCCGCCATAACCATCAAAATATTCTCAGAGTTCTTGGTGTCAAGTGGATAGATATCCGGTGCCTGCTCATGAAGCTTCTCAAAAATAGCATCCAGATCATCTATAGATTTCACAGATTCCATATCAAGATCATACTCTTCTGCAATGGCCGCGTTATAGTATACGCCCCGCCACTGGGCAAATTCATGGGCCACAGGTGTTGCATATAAGGCACCATTGTAACGGCAGTTGTCCACCAGGGATTGTCCCATGGCCTCCACCACGCCAGGTAGATAGTTTTCCAGATCCTCGTCTGTAATTTCATAAATTCCGCCATTCAGTGCGTAGTTATTAATGTTAGCAATGTCTCTGTTAAAGATGTCGAATTCTTCACCGGACGATATCATGTTGGAAATGGTTTGATCATAGTTTGACCAGGACATCCATTTTATTTCGAAATCCACATCAATACCAGCATCATTCAACATCTTGGTTCCTGCTGCACTGATTCTGTCCCCATAATCGATCTCGCCTCCAACGGCATACCATGTTACCGTAGGCCTACTACCCCCCCGGGATTGTCGTTGGCTGTGGAATCATCTGCGGCGTTGCTCTCAGATGACTCCTGCTTTTCAGACTCAGATGTCCCTGAGCTGACATCTGACGGGGAATCGCCGCAGCCTGTGAGCATTCCAAATGCCATTGCTGCCACCATAAACATAGCTACTACTCTTTTTTTCTTCATAAGAATCCTCCTATTATGAAATTGTGATTGTTTTGGGAAGATCTCCCGGTATCTATAAAACACCCTGATCGGGCAATTTTATCCCTGTAACCTCATGATCTGTTATGCTAGCCTTTCACTGCGCCTACCGTCAGACCCTTTACAAAATATTTCTGGAAAAAAGGATAGGCCAACACAATCGGCGCAATTGTCACAATACACATTGCCATCCGGATCCCCTCGGAAGGCATCTCAGCCAATGCCAGTGCAGAGCTTCCGATTTTTCCAATATTTTGCTTCAGGAACTGAATATTGGATAACATAGAGCAAAGTAAATACTGTAGATTAAACAGCTTCGACTCTTTGATATACAAGGAAGGTGTATACCAGTCATTCCACATGCCAATTGCTGTAAACAATCCAATGGTGGCCAGACCAGGTTTGCACAGTGGCAGCACTATCCTGGTAAACGTAGTGGCCTCCCCGGCTCCGTCTATTTTCGCAGCATCCACCAGATCATCTGGCACTGAGCCTGTAATAAAGGTCCGAAGCATAATCACATTCCAGCCGCTC
>CANRZC010000264.1 GCA_947644185.1 uncultured Acetatifactor sp. | reverse complement strand
GACACCACAGAAAATATCAGCTCTTCCCTAAAGTACATGCTGGAGCTGTTCACCGGCTCTCCTTTTCAGAAGAGACTTCTCAATTCCCTGAAAACAGCAGGCGATTTACAGCATTCCATGTATGCAGTCCTCTATACCCTGCAAAGCGATATCAGAGAATATTTTTATCAAAATAGTTATATCCAAGATGTGGGATTATTTCTGACGGGAAAAGACAGGGATTATCTGTGTACATCATCCATTATATCGGATAATTTTAAACGCGACTACGATAACGGATTGTATCTGTTTGATCACTTCAGTTACGAGGAGTTTCGTGCCCTTTTTTCTGCCAGCGCCGGTAGTCGCAGGATACGCAGTAACCTGCTCACAGGCTATGTCACCTGCAACTACTCTAATACTTACTCGGCTAACATTGGATATTTGATATTTCCTATCGCAATCACAGACGCTACCTTTCAGGTATACGCCTTTGTACAGATCAACATGGACAGCCTGGGGCAGGCGCTTCTTGCTTCCCAGTATGCCGATGATTTTGTCAGCATCAACAATGCGGCCAGCCAGATATATACTACCGATGCTTCCAATGAAATACATACCCTCAACGCTGCAACCTATTATGATAACGCCAGCAAAATCTGGTATGTGGGAAATTCTATTGATGAGCTAGGCTTAAACTGTCATATTTCTCTGGATAATGATGTGATTTACGACAGTATCAAGCCCTTTTCCAGACTACTGTCCTTCCTCTTTTTCATGGTAGCCGCTATTGTCTGCCTGTTGGCTTTTTTTCTGCTGCGGTACTGGTTCCTGCCTATCCTGCGCACAGCCAGATCCATACCGGAGACAAGTCATACCGGCACAAATCTCATTGCCAGCATTGATCGGCACATTGCCGATCTGGCAGCAGAAAACCACAGAAATGCCTCCCAGATAAAAGATTATCGCCTCCGAGAGTTTCTGACAAATTTATATCTGGGAAAGATATCTGTGTCTGACAGTGCCGGGATTTTGCACCAGATTTTTCCAGATGGTATTGACAATTTCCGCTGTCTGTGTATGGGAAGGCTGGAGGCAAAAGCAGAACCCCTGTCCGGTGAACAGCTGTCTGGTTTATTAGCAGAAGCCGGGATCTGTGTCAATGCCTGCCTGGAACTGGACAAAATTTTCGTATGCCTTTCCCCACAGGCTGAGACAGCAGTATACCAGAATATGTCCACCTTTTCCACTCTGTTAAACAATCTGGTACAGTCTCTGAATCAAAGCGGATTCCCCATAGCCGTCGGCATCAGCGATGAGTACAGCCACATTGGAAGTATCCCTGTGGCCTATAAAGAAGCCAGAGCAAGCTGGCAAAGTGCCATCACCTGGCAGACTCCCTCTGTCATATATAGCGCCTCTCTGTCCACCTATGCCAGCCGCTACCAGGCAGGCTATTTGCAGCTGGATTCCATGTATCAGGCTCTTATTACAGGACATAAGGAAAAGGCCTTGGAAATATATGATCAGCTGGTGGAGGACAATTTCCACAGAACAGATAACGCTCCCATTCGCTCTCTGTACTGGCAGCAGTTTACCTATGACGTGCTGGGGGTCCTGGTGCGGGTTTCCACTCAGCACAAGATCTATCCCATCCTAGAGGCCTACCTTTCGGACAGCACCGGCGGCTCCCTGAAAAGGCGTATCCGTTTGCTGCGGGAGGCTATCCTGGAGACCGGTGAATTCATCCCCATCTATGATCATGACAGCGCCATGGCTGATGCCATACAAAAATACTGCAGTGAGCATGCCTGCGACTATCAACTCTCCCTCTCCAGCCTGGGAGAGGCGTTCCATCTGTCAAGCAGCAGTATGTCAAAATTTTTCAAAGCCCATTTTGGGATCAATTTTATGACTTATATCGAACGCCTCAGAATCAAGCAGGCGGACATGCTTTTGCTGGAGAGGAAGCTCACCGTAAAGGAAATTGCCGCCGCTGTAGGATACCAGAATATGACTACCTTCTACAATGTATATCGAAAAAATAAAAATTGCTCTCCTACCGAATGGCGAGACCGGCAAAAGCCGCCTTCGCTTTGCGAAGAGCCTCAGCCTCCGGCAACCTAGGAGGCAGTGTGTTCTCCATGCCCAGGGCCAAATATTTGGACACAGCCATGTTATGGTATGGCAATATCCGCACGGCTTTTAGGTGTCTCAGCTTCCTCAAAATATCCGCGATTCCTTCCATCTGATCCTGGTTAAAGTCCGGCACAAAGGGGATCCGCACCTCTATTTGTTTCTGGTGTTCATCCAGATAGAAAAGATTCTCCAGTATCACCCGGTTGGACTGCCCAGTGCATTTTTGATGGATTTCTTCGTCACAGGCCTTCACATCAAACAGAAAAATATCCGTAAATGGCATTACCGCGTCAAAGGCAGCTCTGGGCACGAAGCCACAGGTATCCACGGCCGTATGGATCCCCTGTTCTTTCATGGATTTCAAGATAGCCCTGCAGCCTTCAGACTGGAGGAGGCATTCCCCGCCTGAGAGCGTGATACCGCCCCCACTGGTCTCATAGTAGGCTCTGTCCTCCTTCAATAGAGCGCAGATTTCTTCTGTATCCATTTCCCTGCCGTACACAGCCAGAGCCTCAGCCGGACAGATTTCCACACATTTTCCACAGGTCACGCAGGAGCTTCTCTCATATCTGTGACGCCCCTGCGCAAAGGTATGACTCTTACAGACTTTTGCACACTGACCGCAGTTTTTACATTTATGTTCATAGAAGGCCAACTGCCTGTAGGAAGCTATGGTCTCCGGATTGTGGCACCACACACATTTCATGGCACAGCCTTTAAAAAATACCGTGGTTCGGATACCATCTCCGTCATGTACCGCAAATCGTTTGATATCCGTAATATTAACCCTCATGAATTCCCTCCGCCCTCCTGATATAGGCATTCTGCTCCACATGGCTTAAATTGTTCCAGAGCACATTCCAGCCACAGACCCGCACCTGAAGGTTTTTATACTTCTCTGGATTCTTCTGGGCATCCCGCAGGGTGTCTGCGTTGAACACATTAAACTGTATGCTCATGCCACCCTGATCCATATAGGTGAAAAGTAGGGCTTTCATGATTTCTAACCCCTCCTGCCCGCTTACAGAGCTGGGGTGTAGCATCACATCCAGGCAGAAGCTCTCTGGATAGGTGTAGGGCTTTAGCTTTGTGACAGAGCCAATCAATGCCGTCACACCGTTCTTGTCCATGCCCACAGAGGGAGAAGCATTTTTCGAGTTTTCCTCCCCTGCAAATCTTCCGTCTGGCGTAGCCCCTGTCTTCTCCCCCTGCCAGACGAATTCCATGGCACTGTGCATCACAGCCTTGTATACACCGCCTCTGGCATTGGCTCTGTGGTTCACCCGGCCGGCAAAGAAAGCGGCCATGGCCTCTGCGTAGGTGTCTGTCATGGCATCCCCATTGCCATACTTGTGAGGGCTTTTCAGAATCCTGGTTCGCAGCTCCCCATATCCCTCCCAGTTTTTGTCCAATGCTTCGCCCAGCTCCTCCAGGGTAACTTGTCTCTTCTCATACACAAATTCCTTCACTGCCATCACAGAGTCCACCAGGCTGGCAAAGCCACAGTTCAATACAGCGGAATTGTTGAACTTTACGCCATTTTGGTAGGCATCCCTACCTTTTTCCAGGCTTCCCTGAATCGTTGCCGTATACATGTTGGAGGGGTTGATATAGCTTAGATACTTTTCATAGGCTCTGGAGCAGTCTATCACCATCTCGATGAGATTCCCCCATTGCTTCAGCACAGCGCCATAGAAGTCTTCAAATTTTTTCAGTTCCGGTAAAGTCCCTGTGCTG
>CANRZC010000263.1 GCA_947644185.1 uncultured Acetatifactor sp. | reverse complement strand
ACATTATTTATTTCAGTTTGAATGCGTACCTCTGGATACCGGAAATCGTTTGCTGAAGTGTCGCCTGGCCGGACGAATTCGCAGGTAAGCGGAGAGAATGTGGAGTTCGTCCAGTTGAATGAGAAAGTCTCTTTTTTCGATATGGCGTTCAAGGCGAAGAACCCTCTGCTGTCCAGTGAAAAGCTGCTGGTCAACCTGCACATCGACCTGGAACCTCAGAAGAGCTACAGACTGGGGTATCCCATTGAGAAAAGAGGGCTTTACTATCTGGCCAGGAGACTCTCAGCCCAGCTATCCCTGGTTACGGATGCCACCGATTATGGTGAGCTGGAGAAATGCTACAGCATCTGGATCTGCAGGGATGACATACCAAAAGAAGAGCGATACAGTATATCCTTCTATGAGATGGTCAATACGAAAAACATGGGCAATTGCAATGTCAGAAAAGAAAATTTTGATTTGTTAAAGTTGGTAGTTATCAGATTAGGCGATAAGGTGTATAATGAGAAGTACAGAGGAGAAGGAGAGAGCAAAGGAAATGGAAGTATGGAAGGAGATGAGGGATACAAGCTCCTACATTTCCTGAATGCAATCATGTATCCTCATGACGAGGGTTTTATGGATACCATTTCAGAGTACATTGACTTTTCAGAAAATGAGGAGTTGTGGAAGGAGGGAAGCCGTATGTTCAGCTTGGGACAGTGTATAGTAGAGGAAGGAATGCAGATTTTAGTTCTGGACAACTTGGAGGAGAAAGTTCCGAAGGAACGGATTCTGGCAAAGCTCCAGAGGCGGTATCATTTGACAGAGGAAAAAGCGAAGGAATATTACGAAAGATTCGCCAAAGAAGCATAGCCTGATATAAGAAGAATCGAAATATAGCAAGATCCTGGTGTAAGTATGAAATGCAGAAGACTTATACCAGGATTTTTTATGCACAGGCCCGCATATGGAAATTTGCCGCCCAGGCGGCATGCGGGCCGCGCGGCGAGTAGTGTAGAAGAGCATTCCCCTACTCGATTAAAATACAGTACCGGCAAGCCGATTATGATACAAAATATTCCCACAGAAAGGGACGTCAGAGATGGATTTTGAATTAATGGCCTCCATGATGTGCGCGGACTACGGGCATCTGGAGCGAGAAGTAAGAAAACTGGAGGAGGGTGGCATTGATTCCTTCCATATCGATATCATGGACGGACATTATGTGCCAAACTACGCCATGTCCTTAAATGATCTGCGCTACATTCGCTCTGTGGCACAAAAGCCTCTGGATGTGCATTTGATGGTAGAGCATCCCAATAGCACTATAGAACTGTTTATAAGTAGTCTCTGGCCCGGAGATACCATCTACATCCACCCAGAGGCAGAGTACCATCCATCCACCACATTGCAGAAGATCATCAATGCAGGGCTGACACCGGGGATAGCCATCAACCCGGGCACATCTGTGGAGAACATTCGCATGCTGTTGCGCATTGTAAAGAAGGTGCTGGTGATGTCAGTGAATCCCGGAAATGCCGCGCAGATGTTCCTGCCCTATGTGGGGGAGAAATATGAGGAACTGCTGGCTGTCAAAGACGAGATGAATTTTGCGGTATATTGGGACGGCGCCTGCGGGGCGGATAAAATTCGGGAATTTGCGCCGCGAGGTGTGAGCGGTTTCGTGCTTGGGACAACGCTTCTATTCGGCAAAGAAAGATCCTACGGCGAGATATTAAGGCAGATCAGGCAGATAGGGGTGGGACTGGGGAGAGAGGAATCCAAACTATGAACACAGCCTTATTGTTGTCTGGAGGAATTGGGAGTAGAGTTCCTGGGGAAGTACCCAAACAGTATTTCCGAATCTGCGGTAGGATGATGATCACATACGCGCTGGATCCGCTGCTTATATCTGCGTATGTTGATGCGGTGGTAATTGTGGCAGAGCCCAGATGGCGGGATGCCATTTTAGAGGACGCCAGAAAGGCAGGTCTTTCCACGGGGAAAATTTCCGGCTTCGTCATTCCCGGGGCCAACAGGCAGTGCTCCATTTTAAATGGGCTGGAGCATATCCTTTTGCAGGGGAATGCAGTTGCAGATCGTGATACTGTACTGGTGCATGATGCTGCCAGGCCGCTTTTGAGTGGGGGCTTGATAGAGGCATGCTATAGAGCGCTACAGGGACATGACGGCGTGATGCCCGTGCTGCCCATGAAGGATACGGTATATTTAAGTAGAGATGGAAGACAAGTGGATGGTCTATTTGAACGCAATCATATCTACGCAGGCCAGGCTCCAGAACTGTTTCTCCTGAAAAAATACTATCAGGCCAACCGGGCGTTGGTTCCGGAAAAGATTATAGAGATCAAGGGTTCTACGGAAGTGGCGGTGATGGCAGGGATGGATATGGTCATGATTCCAGGGGAGGAGAGGAATTTTAAGATCACTACAGAGGCGGACCTTCAAAGACTCCAGAAATGTATGGGAGTAGAAGACGAGTTTGCCTGGTAGACAAAAGAAAGGTGTTGGCAGTGTGAAAGCATGGAGACTGTATGGAATCAACGATCTGAGATATGAGGAGTGTGAGACGCCTTCCCCGAAGGAGGGACAGGTGCTTCTGCGCGTAAAGGCAGCAGGCATCTGCGGGTCGGACATTCCCAGAGTGTTCGACACTGGAGCACACAGGCACCCGCTGATCATGGGGCATGAGTTTGCGGGCGTGGTGGAGGATGTGGGCCCCGGGGTGGACAAGAATCTGTTTCGAAAAAGGATGGGTGTGTTTCCACTGATTCCCTGTGGGAAGTGTATGCCTTGCAGACAGGGGCATTATGAGATGTGCCGCAGCTATGGCTATCTGGGCTCCCGCTGCGACGGTGGCTTCGGGGAATATGTATGTGTTCCGGCAAAAAATCTTATAGAAATCCCGGAAGACGTATCTTTTGAGGAGGCGGCCATGCTGGAGCCCATGGCGGTGGCGGCACATGCTATGCGCCGAGGCATCACTGGACGAAAGAAGGAGAGCTTGATTGCGCTGTGTGGCTTTGGCACCATTGGCATGCTGATCGCCAGTCTATTGCTGGAAGCGGGATATGCGAATATTTACGTGATTGGAAACAAGGAATTTCAGAGAAAACAGGCCATAGCAATTGGAATTTCAAAGGAGCGCTATTTTGACAGCCGCAAGGAGGACGGGGCGGAATGGCTGCAAAAAGAGGCTGAGGCGGGAGGAGTGGATGTCTTTTTTGAATGTACCGGAAGAAACCAGGTTCTTTCCTGGGGAATAGACAGCGGGAGGCCAGGAGGAAGTGTGATTCTAGTGGGGAATCCTTTTACTGATATGGCATTGGAGAAAGCTGTCTACTGGAAGCTTCTGCGCAACCAGCTTACTGTAACGGGCATATGGAATTCCTCGTTTACAGGGGAAGACGGGGATGACTGGCACTATGGGCTGAAACGACTTAAGACACACGTTTTGACACCCTCGGCGCTTATCACCCACCGCTTTCCTCTGGAATGTCTGGGGGAGGGGCTTGCCATCATGAGAGAGAAGAAAGAGGATTACGGTAAAATTATGATTTTGCCGGGTTCATAGTAAGCGGATGGCGGACATTTTCGGATGGCACATGGCGAAAAAAGAAATTGCACAATCCTCTAAAGCATGCTAAAATAAAATATAGGAAGGACCCTATCTGGAACGAATGCCAATGCATATACAAAAGAGAAAACGGATAGGTTCTTCCTTTTTTGATACTCCAAATGAACAAAGGATGGGAGAGCAAGGGTGAGAAGCGCTGGGGAAAGACATAGACGCAGAGGAAAAGCTGTTCTGGTGATATGCTTGCTTCTACTTGTGGCAGGGGGCATATTTTTTTATTTT
>CANRZC010000262.1 GCA_947644185.1 uncultured Acetatifactor sp. | reverse complement strand
TCAAGAAGCTGGAGTGACTAATTCTGTCATTAGGGCCGATGTAGATGCCAATGGTATTGTAAATGTGTCTGCCAAGGATTTGGGAACTGGCAAGGAACAGCACATCACCATTACCGCAGGCTCCAATATGTCCGACGATGAAATCGAGAGAGCTGTGAAGGAAGCGGCAGAGTTCGAGGCCCAGGACAAGAAGCGCAAAGAGGCTGTAGAGGCCAGGAATGAGGCAGACTCCTTTGTGTTCCAGACAGAAAAGGCTCTGAACGAAGTGGGAGACAAGATCAGCGACAGCGAGAAATCTGCGGTACAGGCTGACTTGGATGCAGTGAAGGCAGTTCTGGATAGAACAAAGGATCAGGAGATGAGCGACAGCGATGTGGATGAGCTGAAGGCTGCGAAGGAGAAGCTGATGAACAGTGCCCAGAGCTTATTCACAAAGATGTATGAGAATATGCAGCAGGCCCAGGGCGGTGCAGCAGGCCCGGATATGAGCGGCGCAGCAAATGCTGGCAATGCCTCTGCCCCAGAGGATGATGTGATTGACGGAGACTTCCGGGAAGTTTAAGGCAAGGAATTAGAACATTTTTACGAGGAAAGATTTAGAGGGAAATCTAAGTCAGTGAAGGTAGAGCTTGCTGACTTAGATTTTCTGCAGTGTTGTTTCCCAGTCCTTTTTAAAATTTTATGATTGGGATTGAACCAGGCTGCGAAATGTGATAAGGTAAAAGAGCGTGTATTTTTTCATATGAGGTGTTTACTATGGCGGAGCAGAAGCGGGATTATTATGAAGTCCTCGGCGTGGATAAGGGTGCGGATGACGCAGCGATCAAGAAGGCATATCGTGTGCTGGCAAAGAAATATCATCCGGATATGAATCCCGGTGATGTGGAGGCGGAAAAGAAATTTAAGGAGGCCTCGGAAGCCTACGCGGTGCTGAGCGACCCGGAGAAGAGACGGCAGTACGACCAGTTTGGTCATGCTGCTTTTGAAGGCGGTATGGGCGGAGCAGGAGGCTTCGACTTTAGCGGAGCAGATTTTGGCGACATTTTTGGTGATATTTTCGGCGATCTCTTTGGAGGAGGACGCAGCAGAGGACGGAGCAATGGCCCTATGAAGGGTGCAAATCTGCGGACTAGTGTGCGCATTTCCTTTGAGGAGGCTGTGTTCGGATGCAAGAAAGAGATAGAGCTGAATGTAAAGGAGACCTGTAAGACCTGTAATGGCTCAGGCGCTAAGCCTGGGACCAGCCCTGAAACCTGCCCGAAATGCAGCGGCAAGGGACAGTTCGTTTTTACACAGCAGTCTCTTTTCGGCACAGTGCGCAATGTGCAGACCTGTCCAGACTGTCAGGGCAGCGGTAAAATAATCAAAGAAAAATGCATGGATTGCCGCGGAACCGGATATATTTCTATGAAAAAGCGTTATTCTGTGGATATACCTGCAGGTATTGACAATGGACAGTCCACCAGAATGCCAGGCTTAGGGGAGCCAGGGGTCAACGGTGGCCCCAGAGGAGATGTGCTCATTGAGGTAATCGTAGGACGACATCCTATTTTCCAGAGGCAGGATTTCGACATTTATTCCACTGTGCCAGTTTCCTTTGCAGTGGCGGCATTGGGCGGTGAGATCTTGATTGACACTGTGGATGGCAAGGTTATCTATGACGTGAAGGCCGGAACACAGACAGATACCAGGATCAGACTGCGGGGCAAGGGCGTGCCCTCCTGGCGGAATAAGGATGTGAGGGGAGACCACTATGTGACATTGGTGGTACAAGTGCCTGACAAGCTGAAGCCTGAGGCAAAAGAGCTGCTGCGTCAATTCGACGAGCTCACAGGCAATTCTCTCAATGCTGCAAAGAATGTGTCTTCAGAGCCAGAGCAGGGTGACGAGGGCAAGGAGAATCACAAGGAAGGCAAGAAAAGAAAATTTAACTTTTTTGAAAAATAAATGCAAGGTATTTTCCCGGGCTGTCGTATTAAGTGTGAAAAGATTTTCTAAGCGGTCAAAAAACGCCCGCCAAGAAAATCTAAATTTCACACAGAAAACATAATATTTTCAGACCGGAGGTATGGAGAAATGAAAAAAATTGTTGCAGTAGGAGTTGCTTTTGTACTTATGATGTCCACAGGTATGACTGTGGAAGCCAGACACCATGTTTCGTGCATGGGGAGGATGCTACGATCCACTACCCTGTGTCAGCCGAAAGTATGCTCCAATGGCGAATATCATTTGTTTTGCCATGAGGACGGACAGGATTGCGGCTTTTGGGGAGTAGACGTGTACGGCATCTGTGATGGATGGGCACACTGTGAGAATGGGTATGGAACCGGAACCACGGACAGTACCCCTGGGGATCAGATGGAGGAGATCCCTGTACAGCCTCAGGCAGAGAGCCAAGCACCCACGGCTCCCTATGACGCTCAGACATACAATTCGGATACCAATCAGAACCAGACAGCCGGATATGGATATGGCGGACATCATGAGGATTGGCACCATTCGTCTGGCGGTTATGGAACAGGGCACCACGGACACCATGGCCATCATTAGAGAAAATGAATAGGGATTGCCGTAGCGTGCGGCAGTCCCTTTTGTAGTATATAGACCTAGATGTAGGGAAATCATTTCAAAAAGGACAAAGGCGGTGTACCAGTGCGCAGTGAACTTCAGGTAGATCGTGCAGTGGAGCAGTACGCAGACATGATAAGACGAATCTGTCTTTATCATCTCAAAAATCCCACTGACATGGAAGATGTATTCCAAACTGTATTTTTAAAGTACCTGCTATATGAGGGAAGCTTTGAGGGACCAGAGCATGAAAAGGCATGGTTTATCCGTGTCACATTGAATGCGTGCAAGGACTATCTGAAAAGCTTCTTTCGTCATAGCGCGCTGCCCTTAGAGGAGCTGGCGGAGAAAGCAGCTTCCATTCCCCCAGAACAGCATGAGGTTTTGGATGCTGTTTTGGCACTGCCTGCAAAATATAAGGATGCCATCTATCTGCATTATTATGAGGGGTATTCTGCTGCAGAAATCGGCCGGATTCTGGGCAAAAAGGAAAATACTGTTTTTTCTCTTCTGTCCAGAGGGCGGACCATGCTGAAGGAAGCGCTGGGAGGTGATCGGTGATGGATTTACAGAATAAAGTCAGAGACGCCTTCGACTGTGTAAAGGCCGACGAGGAATTGAAGAATTCTACAAAAGCATTTTTACAGAAGGCCAGGCAGCGTGAGAGCAGGAGAATGCCTGCATTCCCTTTGGCCGCGGCCTGCGCCCTACTCACGGTCTTCCTGTGCATTGGCAGCTATGTGCTACTGTGGATGCCGGTGGCCTATGTGAGCATTGATGTGAATCCGTCCCTGGAGCTGGAGCTGAACCGCCTGGACAGGGTTATTTCCGTTAGGGCCTACAATGAGGACGGGGAGAGAATTGCGGGAACCGTTTCGGTGAAGGGAATGCCTTATGAGAAGGCCATTGAGACAATTGTGGACAGTGAAGAAATGCAGCCATATCTGACCCAGGACGCAGCCCTTACCTTTACAGTGGCCACAGACAGCCCCGGGAAGGAGGAGAGACTGCTCTCGGAGATTGCCCAGTCTCACGGCTGCGTGGATCACGGGGGAATCAGTGTCAGGGCTGATATCAGTCTGGTGGGAGAGGCCCATGGAAACGGGCTTTCCCTGGGGAAATATCTGGTGTATCAGCTTTTGCTGGAGTATGACCCTTCTGTCACAGTGCAGGATTGCCATGACATGAGTATGTCTGAGCTCCATGGCAGGCTTGAGGAGCATGAACATGGCGCAAACCATGGAGGTGGCCATGGCGAGGACCATGGGAGCCAGGATAAATACGAGAATGCCA
>CANRZC010000261.1 GCA_947644185.1 uncultured Acetatifactor sp. | reverse complement strand
ACAGGTTTGATCTTCTTGCCGTACTTGTGCTCAAGGTAGGGGATAAGGAACTGCCAGTCCCACTCCGCCTGATGGGAGCGTATCCTGGGGAGCTCATCTGTCTTGAGCTTCTGGTATTTTGGGGAATGGGAATCATCGAAAGCCCATTGTTTGAGAGGAATGTATCTGCAGATAAACATGATTAGCCAGCAGTTTTGTTGGTAGAGGTATTGAATAAGCTGTAGCAAGTAGTGTATAATGTCCATGAGCATTGGCTCCTTTCGGGGATGTTTGTTTGGCGATAGACATTATACCAGAAAAGGGAGGTCAATGCTCTTTTTATTTGCAATCTCCCATAAAATCAAGGTTTGAGTAACAAAAAATAGGGTAGTATTTGACACTACCAGCTTTCAGACAGGGGGCAAGACATGGAACCATTGGGAGAAAGAGTGACAGAGAAAAAGAAGCGGCTCATCAAAATTCTGCAGTTCGGGGAGGGAAATTTTCTCCGGGGATTTGTTGACTACATGATTGATATCGCCAATGAACAGGGAAAATTTGACGGGGATATCGTGATGGTTAAGCCCACTGGATCCGGAAATCTGGAGAAGTTCCACAGGCAGAACTGCCAGTATACAGTGTCTCTGCGGGGCATCGTGGAGGGTGAGGCGCGGGTGCAAAACAGGGTGATAACCAGTGTGGCCGACGCAGTGGAATCCTATGGGGAATATGACAAGTACATGAAATTGGCAGAGCTTGATACCCTGCAGTTCGTAGTGTCCAATACCACTGAGGCAGGCATTGTGTACGATGAAGGGGATAAGTTTGAATGGAATCCGCCCAGGACCTTTCCCGGCAAGCTGACAAAGTTCCTGTACCATAGATTTGAGACCTTTCAGGGTAGCAAGGACAAGGGTCTGGTAATGCTGCCTGTGGAGCTGATAGACGACAACGGGGTTGTGCTGAAGAAATGTGTCATGGAATTTGGTGAGCTCTGGAACCTGGGTGACGCATTTAAAGAATGGGTGGAGGAGGCATGTGTTTTCACTTCCACACTAGTAGACCGCATTGTCACAGGCTATCCAAAGGATAAGGAAGAAAAGGAATGGGAGGCATTGGGATACGAGGATCACCTGCTTGTGATAGGGGAACCCTATGCCCTTTGGGTGATAGAAGGCCCCAAAGCCTTAAGGGACCAGCTTCCTTTGCCGGAGGCTGGACTTCCGGTGATTTTTACAGAGGATCACAAGCCCTATAAGCAGAGAAAAGTGCGTATTCTAAACGGTGCTCACACTTCCTTTGTGCTGGCCTCCTATCTGTGCGGCAATGACTTTGTCAAAGAGTCCATGGAAGATGGGGACATAAGACGTTTTATGGAGAAGACGATTTATGACGAGGTGATTCCTACCCTGGCCCTTCCAGAGGAGGAGCTGAAGGAATTTGCTCAGGCAGTCATCAGCCGGTTCCAGAATCCTTATGTAAAGCATGCACTGCTCTCCATCTCTCTGAATTCTGTGTCAAAATGGCGGACCAGATGCCTGCCCAGTCTTCTGGAATATGTGGAGAAGTTTGCCAGGCTTCCGGTGCACCTGACCTTCTCCCTGGCAGCGCTGATGGCCTTCTACCAGGGCAGGGAGATCCGGGATAAGGCCCTCATGGGATACAGAGACGGGAAGGCGTATTCTATTTTGGACGACACAGAGGTATTGGAGTTCTTCCGGGATAACTGTGAGCAGGACAGTGAAACCTTTGTCAGGGCATTTCTCGGCAAAGAGACTTTCTTTGGGCGGAATCTGAATCAGGTAGAGGGACTGACTGGTACCGTGGCAGGATATCTGGAGGATATCAGAAAGAATGGAATGAGGGCAGCGCTATGCAGAATTTCATAAGGATCCATGAGAGGGATAATGTGGTGGTGGCTCTGCGGAATATTGCCGCGGGAGAGACGATTTTGATGCCGGCAGGGGGAGAGACTGCCCCTTTCACTAAGCCTGAAGAGGAAGCCTCAGCAGACAGCCGCCCACCATTGGATCAGAAGATAACAGCATTGGAGGAGATCCCTGCCGGCCACAAGATGGCAATCTGTAACATTCCTGCAGGCGGACAGGTCATCAAATATGGATATTGCATCGGCAATGCAAAAGAGCAGATCCCTTCCGGGGCATGGGTTCACACCCACAATTTGGGCACGGCTTTGGGGGATTTGCTGGAGTATGAATACAGACCTGTCTTTGAAACGAGGGAAAATGCTGCCGCAAAGGAACAGGGGGCAGGGCGCTCTGCCGGAAAAGGCCCGGATAGCAAGGAAGAAACAGCGCAGATGTTCCGTGGCTTTAGGCGTCCTGACGGCAAGGTGGGCGTTCGCAATGAAGTCTGGATCATCCCCACTGTGGGCTGTGTAAACAATGTGGCCACTGCCATTGCCAGGCAGGCAAATGACTGGCTGGCGGAGTTTTGGCGTACCATGCCCGTCTCTGGCGACAGTGTCAGCAGCGGGGAGGGGTGTGCCCATACCTTTGAACCAGGCCATGAAACTGGTATTGGTGGTCAGGACAGATGTACCGTGGAGGAAGTCATTGCATTCCCTCACCCTTACGGCTGCTCCCAGATGGGAGAGGATCAGGAATATACCAGAAAGATATTGACCAATCTAGTCAAACATCCAAATGCAGGCGGCGTTCTGGTCCTGGGACTGGGCTGCGAGAACAGCAATATTGAGGTCCTGAAGCCTTACATAGGGGATTATGACCAGGAGAGAGTAAAATTTCTGGTATCTCAGGAATGTGAGGACGAGGTGGCCCAGGGATTGGAAATTGTAAAAGCACTCATCCAATACGCCGCCAGGTTCCAGAGAGAACCTATCAGCGCAAGTGAGCTAGTCATAGGCATGAAATGTGGTGGCAGCGACGGTCTGTCCGGCATCACAGCCAATCCTTTGGTAGGCCGTTTTTCTGACAGGCTGATAGAGGAGGGCGGCACCACCATCCTCACTGAGGTGCCGGAGATGTTCGGGGCGGAAACCATTCTCATGAACCGCTGTGCCAATGAGGAGCTGTTTCAACAGACTGTGGCGCTGATCAATGATTTCAAAAATTATTTCAAAAGCCATGGCCAGACCATTTATGAGAATCCCTCTCCCGGCAATAAAAAGGGTGGCATCTCCACGCTGGAGGACAAATCTCTGGGCTGCACCCAGAAGTCTGGAAGTGCACTGGTGCAGGGCGTGCTCCCTTACGGTGGAGTGGTGGAGAGGAGAGGGCTCAACCTCCTCAGCGCACCTGGCAATGACCTGGTGGCCGCCACGGCCCTTGCTGCTGCGGGGGCACATATTGTGCTGTTCACCACAGGCCGGGGAACCCCCTTTGCCTCCCCGGTGCCCACGGTGAAGATAGCCACCAATTCCTCATTGGCCGGAAGGAAGGCAAACTGGATCGACTTCAACGCCGGTGTGTTGGTGAAGGACGGCAATATGGAGGCGGAGACCGAGCGATTGTTTGACTATGTGGTGGAGGTGGCCTCAGGCCGGAAGGTCTGCAGCGAGGAGGCCGGCTACCACGATATGGCGATTTTCAAGCGAGGGGTGACGCTGTAGGGCAATTCCTGACTAGGAAGGGAAAAATTCTGTAATATTGTTTGTGGAACATTGGTATTTAACAATCATACAGGAAAGCAGGATTAGAAAATGATCCTTTTCTGTAAATGGCTTATGGTGCAGAAAACCTTCAATTTTGTTGAGCTTGTTCAGGACGGTATTGCGATGCATGTATAGCATCTGTGCAGTGAGAGAGAGGTTTTGGGCACAGCTTAAATAGGCGAACAGTACATCCAGCAGATTGTTATTTGTGTCCAGATCGTAGTAAAAAACTTGGGATAGATTTATTTGTTCTGGATGATGGTTGGTTCGGAAAGA
>CANRZC010000260.1 GCA_947644185.1 uncultured Acetatifactor sp. | reverse complement strand
CGGTATTTGTCATACATTTTTCTGAATAGCCAAGGACTCCTGCTCTGCGTCCGCATCTATCCATTCCACAATGAGCGAATACCCCATGGAAGAGGCCTTTGTCTGAGCACCTCGGATAATCTGGATATAGGAGTTATCATTGCGATCTTCTGAATATAGAAGCAAGGCGATGAGATGGCTGGTGGCACAAATGTCTGTTGCAGATGTGACAAAAGTGCCCTTGTGCTTGAGACGTTTTATGTATCCTTCCTTGGCCAACTCAGTCAGAGCCCTGCGGATGGTGATGGTACTTACCTGATATATTTGCGCGTATTCTGTTTCGGATGGCAGCCTGTCGTTCACGGCTAAGGTGCCATTTTCGATCTGCTGCTTTATAGATTGCTTTACAACCATGTACTTTGCTGCTTTTGTTTCCATATTTTTCCTGCACCTTTCTGTCTTAAAAGTATACATTATTGTGATACAAAAAACAAGACAATTTCACAAAGAATTCTCGGATAAAATAGGAAAAGAGCTGGCAAAAGAAAATGCTACATGCTATACTGTGAGCAAAATAGCCCAGAACCAAAACAGGTTACCTGTTTTTAGATAAAGGAGAGAGGGATGGATAAGAACAAGGCAAAGTGGAAGGACAGGAAATTTACGTATCTAAAGCCCACAGATATCAGGCCGAAAGGATGGCTGGAACAGCAGCTTAAGCTTCAGGCCCAAGGACTGTCTGGGCATCTGGATCTGATCTGGCCGGATGTGCGGGACAGCAAGTGGATCGGTGGGGACAAAGAGGGATGGGAGAGAGTGCCCTACTGGCTGGATGGCTTTATTCCCCTGGCCTGGCTGTTAAAGGATGAAAAGCTGCAGAAGCGGGCAAAGCGCTATGTGGATGGGATTCTGGCCAGGCAGCAGGAGGACGGCTGGATCTGCCCCTGCAGCATGGAAGAGCGGGAGCATTACGATGTGTGGGCAGCTTTCCTGATCTGCAAGGTGCTTACAGTCTATGGGGACTGCAGCGGGGATCAGCGCATTGAGGAAGCGGTTTACCGGGCACTAAAGCAGCTGCTTTATCATATCAGCTCAAAGACTCTATTTGCCTGGGGGGCAGCCCGGTGGTTTGAGTGTATGATTCCCCTTCTGTGGCTGCATGAGAGACGACAGGAGCCCTGGATGGAGGAGCTGGCCTATGTGCTGGAGGGATGTGGCATTGACTATGAAAGACTCTATGGCAAGCTCTCTTTTCGCAGGCCAGATGCAAAGCACTATTGGACCTATCTGAATCATGTGGTGAATGCGGCAATGGCCCTGAAGGCAAGGGCGGAGATGAGCCTGCTTACCGGGGAGGATCCGGATAGCTTTGCCCTGGCACTCTATGAGAAGCTCACGCAGGAGCATGGGATGGCCATAGGGCATTTTACTGGAGATGAGTGCCTGTCAGGGACCAGCCCCAGGCAGGGCACCGAGTGCTGCAGCATTGTGGAGGCCATGTACTCCTATGAGGAGCTGCTCTCCATTGGGGGGAATCCTTTCTGGGGAGATTTGCTGGAACAGACAGCCTTTAACGGCCTGGCTACCACTGTCAGCGCAGACATGTGGACCCATCAGTATGATCAGATGACCAACCAGGTGGAATGTACCAAAGTGCCTCAGGAGAAGGTGATATTCAGCTCCAACAATGGGGAATCCCACAATTTTGGCCTGGAACCTAACTTCGGCTGCTGTACTGCCAATTTCAACCAGGGATGGCCTAAATTTGCCCTGTCTACTGTGATGGGGACTGGGGAGGGGCTGGCGGTGACGGCCATTGCTCCCGTGGAGGTGGAGACCTTTGTATCTGGGAGGAGAGTCTGCCTTGTGGTGGATACCCAGTACCCCTTCCGGGATACCCTTCGGATCCAGGTTTTGCCGGAGGAGGCCTTGGAATTTGAGATCGCAGTTAGGATTCCTGGCTTCGCAAAGGGGGCCCAGGTTCAGCTGGGACAGGAGACCTGTGATGCCACCCCTGGCAGCTTTTATCGCATCAAAAGGAATTGGAAAAAAGAAGATGAGATTGTAGTTACATTTTCCTTTGAGGCAGAATTTGTGGAACGCCCCAGTGGCATGGCGGCTTTGCGCAGAGGCCCTCTGTTCTATGCGCTGCCCATAGAGGCGGCATATGAGCGGATAGAGTATGTAAGAGACGGGGTGGAGCGGAAATTCCCCTACTGTGACTATGCCATTCGGCCGAAGTCGGAATGGGGCTATGGATTTGGATATGGGGAGCCTAAGGTGGTGTATGAGGAGCTGCCCGCCATGCCCTTTGACCGGGAGAAGCCACCTATTATGCTGGAGATGGAGATGGTACCGCTAGACTGGAGGAAGGAGGATGGCATGTGTAGGGAGAGGCCAGAATCCATGGAGCCTGTGGGAGCGGCGGTGAGGAAGCGCCTGTACCCTTATGGATCCACCACCCTTCGGATGGCGGAGATGCCCAAAGTGACGCCCCAATAGACTGGGACACCATCATAGACAATTTCATGCGCCAATGTGGGACAGACTATGCCTCACATTGGCGCTTAATATTCTCTAAAGATTTCTTAAAGATATGAAAAAACGTATTGAGCCCCAATGAAAATTTTGATATATTTTTATAGGGCCGTTGTTTGGCCCCTAAATAAAAATAGAAACGGGAAAAAGAATGAATACATTGGGAAAAATGTTGGATCGCCTGATTCCGCGCTATGGCCGCATTCCCCTGCTTGTGGCTGTGGCCTGGAATATGACAGTATATTTTGGATCGCGGCTTTTCACGGTGGGCTTGCCCCACCACAATATTGAAGGAAAACTGGATCAGTTGATTCCCTTTGTGCCCTGCACAGTGGTAATCTACCTGGGCTGCTACCTGTTTTGGATTGTAAATTATATCTTGATTGCCAGACAGGGAAAGCAGGAGGTTTGTCAGTTTTTTGTGGCGGATTTTTTGTCCAGGGTAGTATGCCTTGCCTGCTACCTGTTCTATCCCACTACCAATACCAGGCCTTTTGTGGAGGCAGATGGATTCTGGAATCAGGTAATGATCGGTCTGTACGCCACTGACGCCGCTGATAATCTGTTTCCCTCCATCCACTGCCTGGTGAGCTGGTTTTGCTACATTGGGCTGCGGGGGAAGAAAAATATCCCCATCTGGTATCGAGGTCTTTCTTGCGTGCTGGCTTTGCTGGTATGTATTTCCACATTGACCACGAAACAGCATGTGATAATAGATGTCATGGGAGGGGTTCTCCTGGCAGAGCTCTGTCTACTGATTGGGAAAAACAGGAAGGTCTGGGGAACCTACGAAAGGATTCTGAATAAAATGAACCATGCACTGGGTCTGGAAGGAGGAGATTCGTTGGGGCAAGGAAAAAAATCATAGGAAACGTTATTTTTGTGGCTGTGGTATTTGCCCTCACTCTGTACGGTGTTTTTCACGGAGAAGATCTGGGGGCCATGATGGATGCCATCAGGGAGGTGGACATAAAATGGTTGCTCCCCGGCGTCCTATTAATTTTATTCTTCATTTGGGGTGAGTCTATTATTCTGTGGTATATGTTAAAGTCCTACGGAATCCGATTGAAGAGAAGAGTCTGCTATCTGTTTTCCTCTGTGGGATTCTTTTTCAGCTGTATCACCCCATCGGCCAGCGGCGGACAGCCCATGCAGATTTACTTTATGAAGAAAGAGAAAGTACCGATTCCAGTAGCTACTGTGATTTTGATGGTAGTAACTATCATCTATAAGCTGGACGGGGAAGACAGGATCCGGATGATGACCTTGCCTCTGACGGTGAAAGGAACAGAAGGAAAGCAGGAAGTGATTCTAAAGACTGTGGCGCTGACCCCAAAGATGAGAGATCACCATGAGACAGTGGAGGTACTGGCGGGACTTTTGACCTTCAC
>CANRZC010000259.1 GCA_947644185.1 uncultured Acetatifactor sp. | reverse complement strand
TTATGAAAGGATTGCAGCAGGCTTTTATGAACTGCGAGAAACTCCAGCGCCATGTGCGTTTTTTGTACTCCAAGGGTGGCTTATACAAAATCTACAATGGCAATTTGCTCTACCACGGCTGCATGCCTATGGAGGAGGATGGCAGCTTTGCCAGCGTAGAGATTTGCGGGAAAAAGTACAGCGGAAAGGCACTGTATGATATCCTGGAGTATTATGCCAGAAGAGGCTATTATGCCAAAGACGAGACAGAGCGCAGTATGGGGCAGGATTTGATGTGGTATATCTGGTCTGGAAAGGGTTCCCCTGTATTTGGCAAGAATAAAATGGCTACTTTTGAACGATATTTTATAGAGGAAAAGGAGACCCATGAAGAGCGCAAAAATAGCTATTATACCTTATTGGAAAAGGAAGAGACTGTAGATCGTATTCTAAAGGAATTTGGCCTGTACAGCAAGGAGGCCCATATTGTCAATGGCCATGTGCCTGTGGAACAGATACACGGAGAATCTCCCATAAAGTGTGGTGGCAGGCTGCTTATCATCGACGGGGGCTTTTCAAAAGCCTACCAGAAAAAAACTGGTATTGCAGGGTACACATTAGTATGTAATTCCAGGGGAATGCAGTTGGTTGCCCATGAGCCCTTTCAATCTGCCCATGCCGCAATCGTCAACGAATCCGACTTGTTCTCCCATTCTATTGATGTTGAGACCTATGGACAGAGGAAAATGGTGGCAGACACAGATGTGGGTGAGGAACTCAGAGAACAGATTTACTATCTGGAGGAGCTGCTGGAAGCATACCGAGATGGCACCTTCAGGGAAGAATAGACTGTCACAATAGAAGTTCCCAGGCGCATGCCCTGTGCGGCTGGATTCGGCCGCACAGGGGGGGAACGCCTGAGGCAGAAGTTATCTTATGGCACCGCCTGAGGAAGGGCCATACATTGCGCTGCGGGCACCTGTGCCAGCATTAGTTCCTCCGGCTGCATCGGTGCCTGTGCTGCTATTTGTGGCACCGTTGGTAGTGCCTGTGCCATTGGTAGTACCATTGCTTCCGTTTGAGGTAGTGCCATTTCCGTTTGTGGTGTTGTCGTCATTGCCAGTAAGGTCATCGGTGATATTGTCGATGCCATCCGTGACATCATCTACAGTGTTGTCAATCACATCGCCTGCATCATCCAATAGGGAATCGTCATCTCCTTCGGTGGCACCGCCAGTTCCAGTGACATTATTGTCTCCTGCATTGGATGCATTGCTGCCATTTGTATCGGTGGCGGTAGAATTGCTATTATTCTCACTGTCGTTGCTTCCGGCAGAGCCACTGCCATTTGTGCTGCTTCCAGCAGCGCTGGAGCCGGAATCCTGTGTGCTGGTTCCGGCCATGCTGTCGGAGTTGTTGTCCTTTTTGTCATTGTTGGTGCAAGCGGTAGCCATACATACATAGGTGAGCACCAGTCCCAATGCCAAAAGCTTTCTGGCTCCTGAGAAATTTTTCGCTTTTTTCATAGTTTCCTCCATTCTGCTGCTTGGTACTTTTTTGTGGTATTCGGGATAAGTCAGACGATTCTGCGCAATTCTACAGGACAGTGGAAAATCCGCAGAGCGTGCCTTCCACCGTAAGCGCAGAATGACTGACATGTGACTAGTATGTGAATTGTGGCAGAATTTATACAAAGAAGTTAAAAAATTTTTGATTGGAATCCGCGCATAGCGCGCAGAGGGGTATAAGTTTGGAAGTAAACTTCCAAATTCTAATTGGTGCGCCCGCCGAGGGCGGGCATAGGGGGATAAAAATGGAATTCAGACCATGCATTGATATTCATAATGGCAGTGTCAAGCAGATCGTGGGCAGTAGCCTGCGAGACCTAGAGGATGTGGCTCAAGAGAACTTTGTGGCCAAGCAGGATGCGGCTTATTATGCAAAGCTTTATCAGGATGCAGATATCCATGGAGGTCATGTGATTCTGTTAAATGCCAGAGACAGCAGTCAGTATGCATCTACGAAAGAGCAAGCACTTTTGGCATTAAAGGCTTATCCAGGTGGCCTGCAGGTAGGTGGTGGTATCACTCCAGAAACAGCGGCAGAGTTTTTGGAGGCAGGTGCTTCCCATGTAATTGTTACCTCCTATGTATTCCGGGAAGGAAAGATTTGCTATGATAGATTGCAGAGAATGCGGGATGCGGTGGGGAGCAATAGGCTGGTGCTGGACTTAAGCTGTAGGAAGTGCAGAGAGGAGTACCGCATTGTCACAGACAGATGGCAATGTATGACAGAGGAAAAGGTGGACGCGGACTTGCTGGAGCGACTGTCAGAATATTGCGATGAATTCCTGATTCATGCTGTGGATGTAGAGGGAAAGGCTCAGGGAATCGAGAGGGAGTTGGTTGCCTTTTTGGGCACATGGCAGGGAAAAACAGTGACATACGCTGGCGGTGTGCACAGCTACCAAGATCTGGATCTGCTGAAAAAGCTGGGAAAGAACCGCCTAAATGTCACCATCGGAAGTGCGCTGGATCTCTTTGGAGGAGATCTCTCCTGGAAAAAGGTGTTGGAAATGTGCAAGAAAAATGAAAAGAATTGTTGAAATTGCGCATAAAAAACCTGATATTTATATTTTAGTGCATAAAATAATAGTTTTTGTTTGTGAAAACATAACAAAAAGTTATTCCTATCGTTGAAGTGGTGTCGTGTTTATGGTAAAATACTAAAAGGTTATTTGGAGGTGACTTTTATGGTGCGTAAGGGACATAAACGTAAGAATAACCATGTGGTGATTGTTACATCCGATGCCACGGACGGTAAAATGAGGCAGTTCCGCATTCGACCTTGGATTTTACAGACTATTATCCTGGTCCAATGTGTGATTATTGGCGCGCTGATAGGATTCTTTTTGTATGAGAAGGATGTATGGACTGGCGAGATTCAGCGGACGGAAGTGGAGAATGAGACAATTACAAAGCTAGAGCAGGAGAAGGCAGAACTGGAAGGGCAGGTAGCTGGGCTCAATGGGGAGATAGAGGAACTCAATGAGAGAATAGGGATTCTCAGTGAGACCGTGACGCAGAAAGCCCAGACTGAGACGGAACTGTCGGAGCAGCTCCAAAAGCAGACCATACCCACAGAATTCCCGTTGACAGGGAAGACCAGTATGGAGGAGACCACGGAGGAGAGCGGCAATCCTATCTGTATTTTTACAGCTTCCACAGGCTCCATGGTAGTGGCTGCAGCCAATGGAACTGTCACTGTAGTAAATGAGGATCCAGAGTATGGGAATAATGTCTGGGTGGATCATGGCAATGGATACACCACAATATACAGGTGCACAGGTGAAGTCAAGGTGAGACAGGGAGAGACCATCACCCAAGGAGCGACTCTATTTGTGATTACGGGCGATAACAGCAAGCTGGGTTACCAGATGACACGGGATGGTGCGTATATCAGTCCCATGGAAGTGCTGGCAATCAGCGGCTGACAAATGAGCGAGAAAATCAAAAAGAATGAAATGAGTGCCCGCCAAGGTGGGTATGGAGGTGCAAAATGAGAAAGAATGAGACACAGATTTCAACCATCATCGGAATGAGTGCAGAATGTGACGGCGACTTTAGGGCTGAAGGCGCAGTCCGCATCGACGGTACGGTGAATGGCAATGTGACAGTGACGGATACCGTGATAGTAGGGGCATCCGGCTGTATCAATGGGGACATCAATGCGAAAAAAGTCATCATTGGTGGAGAAGTGTATGGCAACCTGAATGTACCAGAGAAGGTGGAATTGACATCTACGGCCAGGGTGATAGGTGATATCACTACAAATGGTCTGGTGATTGATGAGCAGGCCATCTTCCAGGGCAGATGTGATATGAACCAGGTTGCCGTAGCGCGTTATCTCACACAGTATCTCCAGAACAGCAGCAAACGG
>CANRZC010000258.1 GCA_947644185.1 uncultured Acetatifactor sp. | reverse complement strand
AATATCCACTGTCTCCCTGCATCGGTATTCCTCCGAGATATGGGTGCGATAATGAAATTGTGCTGAGCGGATACTGCTTAAAATCTCTTTCACCGGATTGACGAAAAATCTATGAAAGCCTCTGATCCAGGAGGCGGTGACCACCACATTAAACAGAAACAGGAGAAAGACAATCTCATAAAAGCGTGTATAGGTCCCCTGAAATCCTGCAAAGGTCAAATCGCACCGCACGGTCCATTTCCGATCGTCCATGGTAATGGTCCGATATACTGTTGCCATCCTCTGCCTCCATGACAGTGTATCCTCTCTGTTGCTTTCAGAAGTCTTCTCCACCTCAATTTTTATGGAGGAGGAAGCCTCATAGACGCTGTAAAAATCTGCTTTCTCAATGCCGATACAGCCTATAATGCTTCCGACCTCCTCCCAGACCAGCTTCTCATAATTATGCCGAGGCACAAGCTGCAGCATGATCACCCAGATGATATCGCCATCGTCAACGATCCCGTATTCCGAAGCCTGCACTGACGCGATATCTGCTCTCATTTCCGAAGCTTCCTCCAGAATCCGGTTCATGGTTTCCGGATTCTGGGTTCTAGAAAAATTGAATATCCTCTCGCTGTCACTTGACACCATGAGAATATGAATCTGGTCCAGTCCCATGTCATTGAGCATATCCACAGATAACTGGATTTCTTTCTGCTTCGTATGATCCGGATCCGCAAAAAAATCCAGATTGTACACAGATGAAATCAGATGCCTTACTTCCTTGGTCAGGATTCTTCTCTTCCGTTCCACTTCTGCACGCATGTCAGCGCAGATTCTTCCACATTCGCTGAACACCTGCCTGCGCATCATCCGCTGGGTCCAGACAAAAGCAGCCATATTGGCTGACATGTTAAGCACAAGCAAAAGGATTACGTACCTGATAAAATAATTTCGGGCGCTGATCTGCCCTGCTGCCCTTTTTCTTTGACACCTCATATATTCAGTTTACCCTTTCACTCCTCCCAGCGCAATCCCCTTTGTAAAATACTTCTGGAAAAATGGAAACACCACTACAATAGGCCCTGCTGCCAGCACGCACATAGCAAACCTCGCCGCAAGGGTAGGAATCTCCTGATTGGTAACTAATCCATACTGCAGCGCCTCCGGGCTGGTGAGGAACTTTACATTGTTCAGGATCCGCATGAGCAGATACTGAAGCTTGACCAGTCTCTCATCTTCAATATACAACAGACAATTCATGTAATCGTTCCAGGAACCCAAAAGGATGAACAGCCCCAGCGTGGCAAAAGCAGGCTTTGATATAGGCAGAACAATGGAGAAGAATGTCCTCATTTCTGAGGCTCCATCCAGTTTGGCGCTCTCCACAAGGGACATGGGCACTGACTGGAAAAATCCTTTCATCAGCATAATGTTCCAGGATCCTACACAGAGCGGGAGGATTAGAACCCAGATAGAATTCTTCAGGCCCAGCCATTTGCTGATCATGATATAGCTGGGGACCATGCCCCCTTGAAACAGCATGGTGAAGAAAACATAAAAGGACAGAATATTTCGATAAGGATATTCCTTCCGGGACATGACATAGCCGCAGGCGCTGCAGGCAACCACTCCAATGGCGGTGCTGGCCACTGATGTCACAATTGTAACCCAGTAGGCGTTCAAGATCTGTCCAGGCTCCTTTATGATAAGCTTGTAAGCATCTGCCGTATAGGCTTCTGTAAATACCCGATATCCATTGCTATAAATGGTCTCCTGGGACTGAAACGAGGAGCTCAAGACCAGAAGGAACGGATACAGACAAATGAAGGAGAGCAGAAACAGGATCACAAACATAACTCTGTGCACCGCTCTGTCGGAAGCGGAATGTACGCCTCCCCCACTCTCGTATAATTTCTTTCTTTTCTTCATAATACACCTCAAAACAGAGCATAATCTTCTGACAGCTTTTTGGTAATCCCGTTGGCAATCAGCACTAAAGCAAAACCTGCCACCGACTGGAAGAAGTTCGCAGCAGCAGACATTCCTATATTAGGGCTTGAAATCAGTGCCCGATAAGTAAAAGTGCTCAGCACATCTGTGGTTTTGTAGAGCAATGCAGAATCCATGGGAAGATTGTAGAACAGGCCAAAATCCGAGTTAAGCATTCCGCCAATATTCATGATCAGCATCATACTGATCATGGGCTTTAGGGAAGGAATGGAAATATACCATATCTGTTTCAGCTTTCCGGCCCCGTCCACCCGCGCCGCTTCAAAGAGCTCCGGATTTAGCCCCATCAGGGCCGCATAATAAATCAAGGAAGTGTATCCCATTCCCTTCCACACATGTGCAAAGACCAGGATCGCTGGCCAGAATTGTGATCTGACATACCATAGCTGTGGTTCCAGGCCAATGCTCTTCAGCAAGGCATTCAGCATACCGTAATCCATATCCAGAAACGCATTCAGGATATAGGATACCACTACCCATGAAATGAAATACGGGAGGAGCAGGAGTGTCTGATACACCTTCACTGCCCTCCTTGCCATTTCGAACATCATCAGGGCAATCAGAATACAGATTGTCGTCCCAATCAGTATAAACGCAATGTTGTAGAATATGGTATTCCTGGTCGCCCTGACGGCATCTTCACTTAAAAACAGATATTCAAAGTTCTTCAGTCCCACCCACTTACTTCCCCACAGCCCGTCCCTGAAATGATAATCCTTAAAGGGCAGAATCAGCCCGAACAGCGGAATATAATGGAACACAAATAAGAATAGGATTGCGGGCAAAGCCATCATTGTCAAGGGTAAACTTTTTATGAACTTTTTCAACGATTATTCCTGTCCTTTCCACTCCTTGTACTGCTTGTTCATAGCTTCACATACTTCGTAAATCCCGCAGCCTTTGAGTTTTTCCCGGGCTTCCTCCAAGTAAGTGTCTATTTCCGGAGCGCTACCGGTATTCAAGACAGGCTGAATTTCTCCCGCTGCAGAGGAGATTGCCGCGACCTCATTTTGGAAATCCTTGCTGTCAAAATAAAATCCTAACGTTGCACTTATAGGTGCATTGGCGTTGGTCTCCTGCATAAGCTCTAAAGCATCCTTTCTATTCCAGGAAGAATCCCACTGATCCCAAAGGGGGCCTATCCAGTTGTGCCAGACCTGCCATGTAGATTCGTCACCGCTCTTGGGAATGACAGATTTGCTCTCTTCCGTGGTACGCTCTGAGTCGATTTCATAGTTGACGCCCTCGATACCATATGCCATGGTGTTGGACAACTCCGGCTCAGACCAAATGAGATTCAGAACCTCCAGCGCTTTCTCCGGATGGGCAGAGGTGGCGCTGATGGCGTTCATCGCTGAAGTGATGCTGCCATTAGTCATAGCAGTAGTACCGATATAGGTTTCCACACAGTCAATTCCATAAGCAGTTGAAGACTTCTCACCTGTCTCATCATAGGCCCCGGCATCAGGCATTACCGCATACTTACCTGTCTTAAACTCTTCGCTTCCCAAATCCACTACCAGACAGTCTGGCTTGATATAGCCCTTCTGATACCAGTCATGCATAAGCTTCCAATATGCAATCATATTCTCGTCATCCAGAGTAACATGGAATTCCTCTTTTGCAGTGTCAAAACAGATAAAACTTACATCTGTGTCCACAGTTTCATTGGTATAAAATCGATCAAAACCATATTTACCAACTGCTATTGGCGTAATACCAGGCTCATTCTCTTTGATAGTCTGCAGATATGGTTCCAATTCCTCCAGAGCAGTAATATTCAGATAATCAAATTTATACTTCTCCACCAGATCCTTCTTAAATACATAAGAGTTGGAGCTTGCATAAGGCGCCTGTCCCGGAATTCCATAGATTCCCCCATTTACGGTGACAGCAGGCCAGATACGCTGGTCTGACTTCGCCAGAATAT
>CANRZC010000257.1 GCA_947644185.1 uncultured Acetatifactor sp. | reverse complement strand
ACTTGCGACCTCTGCGTCCCGAACGCAGCGCTCTACCAAGCTGAGCCACGCGCCGATGAGAAATGAACTTAACATACAAATAATAAATAAAAAATTGTATTTTGTCAAGAGGAAAACAAATATGATGAAGAAATTTCATATTTTAGAAAAAATGAGAACACAAAAAACGGACAACGCACTGCTGGTGGCCACCCCGGACAATCCGATCCCCTTTGGCTATAAGACCGAATGGCTGTGCGTGAAGGCGCAGAAGCCGGAGGAAGTGATAAAGGTGCTTGGCCTCACGAATCCGCAGCCGGCCAATTGGGAGAGTGGTTATAGGGCTGTTGCTGAAGGGAAGGTGTTCGTCTCCCCAGTGATAGACGGCTATATACTTGTCAGGGGCTATGGGGAGAATGGCAACCCGCTGCCAGAACAGATTCAGGAGCTGTCGAAGCTGGGAAAATCATTTTCCCAGGTACAGTATTATGCATCCCACCGAGTAGTGGACTATGCTGTATGGGCAAAGATTGAAGATGGTGAAGTAGTACGAGCATATGGCTGGTGTGGCTGTGACGGAGAAGTGCTGATAAATGAAGGCAAGGTCACGCCTCAGGAGGAGCAGATTGGCATGGGGAATCCTCTTACGGATCCTTTGGGTGAGGAGGACTGGGATGCCTTTGATACACCAGACGAGGAGAGTGTCATAGAGCTAGCGGCACTGTGGGGAATCGATCCGCTGTTTCGAGGAGAATATCCGAAATCTGCGGGGTTCGTCTGCCACAAATGAGCTGGCTGGTATAGATGGATATGCGCCGCAGGGCGTGAGGAGATAGCAATATGGTGCAAACAATTGTTACATTGAAAAAAGGAGAGGGCCGTACTTTAAAGGCCGGCGGCATGTGGATCTATGACAATGAGATTGCCGCTATTGCCGGAGGGGTTGAAGACGGGGACATTGTGGAGGTCCGTGACTTTGACGGTTATTGTATGGGGTACGGCTATATCAATCGGAAATCTAGGATTACTGTGCGCATATTGTCCAGAAGGAAGGACACCATAATAGACGAGGCCTTTTTCCTAAGGCGGGTTAGGGATGCCTGGGAATATCGCAGACAGACTATGGATACCTCCAGCTGTCGGATCATATTCGGGGAGGCTGATTTTCTGCCAGGTATTGTAGTGGACAAATTTGCCGATGTGCTGGTGGTGGAATCCTTGGCATTGGGGATAGAACGGTGGAAAGAGACCATTGTGAATGGGCTGAAGAAAGTGCTGGCAGAGGACGGCATCCAGATTCGGGGTGTCTATGAGCGCAGCGATGCCAAAGTGCGTTTACAGGAAGGGATGGAGCGGGTCAAGGGCTTCCTGGGAGAGCCCTTTGACACGAAGGTAGAGATCGTAGAAAACGGCGTCCGATATCGGGTGGATGTGGAGGATGGACAGAAAACAGGGTTTTTCCTGGATCAGAAATACAACCGGGCTGCAGTGGGGCGGCTATGTAAGGGGAAAAAGGTGCTGGACTGCTTCACCCATACAGGCTCCTTTGCCCTGAACGCCGGGGCCTTTGGGGCAGAGCGTGTGCTGGGCGTGGACGCCTCAGAGCTTGCGGTGGAGCAGGCCAGGGAGAATGCCAGGCTGAATCATTTGGAGCATGTGGTGGACTTTATGTGTGCGGATGTGTTTGACTTGTTGCCAAAGCTGGAGCAGAAGGGTGAACAGTTTGACGTGGTCATTTTAGACCCGCCTGCCTTTACAAAATCACGAAATTCCGTGAAAAATGCCACTAAGGGTTATCGGGAGATCAATTTGCGGGGTATGAAGCTGGTGCGGGATGGCGGTTTTCTGGCTACCTGTTCCTGCTCCCACTTTATGGATCCAGAGCTTTTTGCCAAAACCATTAGAGAGGCGGCAGCAGGGGCCCACAGGAGACTGCGTCAGGTGGAATTTCGCACCCAGGCACCGGATCATCCCATTCTATGGGCGGCTGACCAGTCTTACTATTTAAAATTTTATCTATTTCAGGTTTGTATAGAACGTTAAGGCACAAAAAAGCTTTCTCAGGAACAAATTTTTAGGGTAGGAGTGGAGAACCGATCAGATTATGAAAATAGGGAAATATATTTTTCGGGCAGTGATTTTCTTGATAGTAGCAGTTGCCTTGGGCGCAGCATTTTACCTGTATCCCACATGGAAAGCGGCAAAGGCGCTGAGAGATAATATGGGCCAGTCCTATAGCTCCTTTGAGCTGGAGCTAGAACTGGATCAGGACAAGCTGCCAGAGGATCAGAAAAAAATGATCAGGATGCTGGCAAGGCTGACAGGGGTGCAGGAGGAGGCCATGTATCAGTTGTCCATAAAGGGGAGCGCTGTGGAGGATAGGATGCATCTGCTGATTTATCCGGCAGGCAGACAAGAGCCATTGGTGGAATTCTATGTAAGTAATGACATATCTGTCATAAATGAAACAATGCTGTACAATGCTATACGCGACAATCTGACAGGGCAGTTTGGCCTTTTGGAGTATTTGATGCCGGAACAGGAGGAGAACCTGTATCTGACAGTGGAGCAGGTGGAACAGCTGTTTGATATAGAAATCAGTGGGCTGACAAAGCTGAGGATACCCAGTTTGGAAGAGAAGATTTCAACCGGAGGATATTTTCTCATGCTGGCTGTTATGTCCAGAGAAAAGCAGGCAGAGGGTTACCAGTTTACACTGGACGCAGAGGCGCTGAGGATGAGCTTTGATGTGCCCAGCCAGCCTGGAGATAGGACAATCCAGATGGGACTCCAGATAGAGAATCTTGAGGAAGTGCTTAAGACAGATAATGAGCTGTTGTCTTCGCTGAAGAAGAGGCTGCTGCCTCTTTTGGGCGACTATTTTTCTGAGAAAAATCTGCAGAGTGTAAAGCGACTTTCCCTGGGTTTAACGCGATCGGAGGATGGCACAGTAACCATTCCCACCAATTTGGCCAGTCAGGAAACCATAGAAACCATATCAAAGCTCCGTGCATGGGTACAGGAGACCTTTGGCCCATGAGGGGCGGTAAGCGCAGTTGAGTTGACTTATGTGAATGAGAGGACTAGCGGAGGTAGAGACATGGTGGCAGGACGGAAGAATATTCGCAGAGGCGACTGGAAAGAGGATTGGAAGGAAGATCTTGTGAAGATGATAGCAGGAGGCCTGATTGGTGGGCTGTGCATAATAGGTTTTTTTTGTCTGATGGCGCATGGCAGGAATTTTTGGATAACGCTAAAGCCTGGATATGATGTGGAATATCTGATGGAAAACGGCAATGTGAAAGAGGGCATGCATGTGGTAGGGCAGGTGCCATATATCTATGACTGCTTTGCCAACCTGTCGGATTTTCAGGAGGAAGATGTCAGCGCCTATTATTATGCACTGCCTGCTGAGAACAGTATGCTGATACTGGCTGTCCCTGCAAGGCTGAACAATGCTATGGAGGGCCTTTGGGAGGAGACATGGCAGTATGTAGAGACCGGTGTGGCTCCATCCGCTACAGTGCCCATAGAGGGCTATGTGACAAAGGCAAAGGGGAGACTGCCGTATTTGCTGTCGGAATATATGGTAGATGTCCTAGAATATTCAAAAGAGGAGGTTGACGCTATGGAAGATCCGCTGGTGATTGAGTACGCTGCTGAAACCCTGCAAAAGGCCAGGATATATGCGCCAGTGGGCATGATTTTACTGACATCAGGAATACTGCTTCTGATATTGTACCTGTTTCTCAAAAAGCGGTATTTGGAAAAGAATAGAGAAAAATAAGAATTTTTTAAAAAAATTTAAAAAATATGAAAAAAACACTTGCATTTATGAACATAATATAATATAATAAATTTCGTTCTTATGAAAGACATCCCACAGCGCAAGTTGTGGGGCACATAAGAGATGCGCCATTAGCTCAGTTGGTAGAGCACCTGACTCTTAATCA
>CANRZC010000256.1 GCA_947644185.1 uncultured Acetatifactor sp. | reverse complement strand
ACCTTTATGAGGGAGTAGTCAGCGCAGCTTGCGTGGCAAGTCAACAAACGCGGCCTTTCAGGTCTGGCTTGTCTTAAATAACGAGACTCATACATAGCGGTGAAAATGTTTTCTCCGCTATGCATGGGTCTTTTCGTTGTGGAGGAAATGTTGACTTATCTCAAAACACGAAAGAAAGAGGATGAGAAAATGGAAATGGTAATGGTAATTTTAGGGTTACTGGTAGGCATTGTATTCATTGTAAAGGGCGGAGACTTCTTTGTGGACGCCGCCTCCTGGATTGCGGAGGTCAGCGGTATCCCGAAGCTGATCATAGGCGCCACCATTGTCAGCCTGGCAACCACCCTGCCAGAAATGCTGGTCTCCGTTATGGCCGCTGCCAAAGGCAGCGTAGACATGGCCATCGGGAATGCTGTGGGCAGTGTCACTGCCAATATTGGATTGATTATGGCAATCTCCCTGATCTGTATGCCTGGCATCATTAAGCGGGCGGACTATCTTATGAAAGCAGTGCTCATGCTGGCAGCTGCTATTCTCATTGTTCTTTCCGGCCTTGGCGGGGAGATGGGAACTGCCATCACCATTGCCATGGTTGTCATCTTCTGCTTCTTCCTGTGGGAGAATGTAAGCTCTGCCCTGAGCTCTATGAAAAAGAGCGGGAATGTGGACACTCGCAGAAAAGTCAGCGGCAAGAAGGAAGTGGTGGTCAATCTGGTCAAATTCGTAGTAGGCGCCATCGGTATCGTCTGGGGGGCTGATCTGCTGGTGGACAATGGAAGTGCTCTGGCCACCATGGTAGGGGTACCTGAGCGCGTCATCGGTGTGACCATCATTGCAGTGGGAACCTCTTTGCCAGAGCTAGTCACTACCATCACCGCTATCGCCAAGAAGCAGTCCTCCCTGTCCGTGGGCAATATCCTGGGGGCTAATATCATCGACCTGACCCTGATCCTGCCGCTGTCCGCTCTTGTATCCGGGAAAGCCCTCCCCATTGCAGCGGCATCTGCCAGATACGATCTGCCCGCCTGTCTCCTGGTAGGGTGCGTGGCATTGATACCCGCCATGTTCTTCCAGAAGTTCCAGAAATGGCAGGGTATTCTTCTTCTCTTGATCTACTCCGGGTATCTGTATCTGACCTGCTCTGCGGTCACAATGTAGACTTAAGTGACAATAGAAATTCTGTTTTCATCCCGCCATGGGCAATCCCCATTGAAATGGATTGTCTGTGGCGGGACTTTTGACTATTTTCTGGATCTGTGATACAATACCCTTTGCAGGGCAGGAAGCCCTAGAGATATCCCATCCCTGCCATAGGTAATTTTGAGGAGGCCCTTTATGCGCCTTTGTAGGAAGTCTGTTTCCCTATTCTGGATTCTATGCATGCTACTTTTGGGAATGTGCCTCGACAGTGTCGAGCCAGATTCCTTTTTGGCGTGCAGTTCCTCCTACCAGCAGGAATCTCCCTTTGCTTTGCCTACCCTGCAGCACAGAAGCCTCCCCACAGAGCAGGCCTATGCCCCAAAAGCCCTCCGCTATGGAGAGACTGTGCTGGCACCTGCTCAGACCCTGCGCAGGAGCTTTTCCCGTCTAGGCCGCAGTCTTGCCCTTGTGGCCTTGCTGACCAGCTTTCTTTCCCTACAGCCGGACTTTTTCCATGCAGTTGATGCCTACATGGATTTTCACCAAATTCGCAGCAATATTGTCATCATAAGCTACATCCACAGGCAGGATGGAAAAAAGGCATGATTCTACATTATTCCCAGCATTAGAAATCAGGAAACGAAACTTATCAAAAATACGCTTGCTATGCAAGGGTCTGTTTGTGATGCTCGTTCTTCAGCCCATTGCATACGCCAAAAGGAGAATCATGTCATGAATATTGGATATCTTATTTTAACGATCTTTGGTGGGGCCATAGGATTGCTGTCCACCCTGTACATTATAGTATCTCTGTTTGCCACCATTGGCTATAAAATATATCGCAAAATAAAATTCGGAATATCCCTCTATAAGTAGTACAAAGCCCTGTGCCTTTTGCAGCTTCAGCCCAAAGGCACAGGGCTTTTTCTTACTATTTCGAAAGCTTTCCCAGCATCCACTCTGAAAGTTTCCGCAGGGTTTCCTCCTCAAAGGGACTGCCCAGACCAGCGCCCTTCACCAAGCTGGGAAAGTCCATGGTGCCACTCTCTTTGCACAGGCGCAGATAGCTTTGCCAGCTGGCCCCAGGATCCTCATGCATCCAGCGGTAGTACCCTAAAGCCTCGATTTCCGCCAGGGCATAGTCAATGGCGTAGAAGGGCCAATGGTAAATATGAGGAATGTGCTGCCAGCCCCGGCCCTCCCTTAAATTGACATTACTGTCATAATCCTTGTCTGGAAAATACTCCCTGTCCAGCCTAGCCCACAGTGCATTGCAATCCTCCATGGTCATCTCCGGCTGCTCATACACCCGCTGCTGAAACTCGTCCTGGAGACATTGATTGATGATCAAGCGAATTGCATCCTCCAAATGCATGGTCCGATAATCCTGCGCCCGATCTCCGAAAAACAGCTCCATATAAGGCATGGCAAAAAATTCCATGGCCATGGCATGGGTCTCCGCCATCTCCGACGTGTTCCAGCAATGCTCCCTGATTTCCTCGTCCCTCTTTAAATATCCCTGAAAGGCATGGCCGCCCTCATGGCACATAATATACGCATTTTCCATAGTCCCGTCAAAATTCGCAAAAATAAAGGGGGCCCGATATTTCTCAAATGTAGTCATATAGCCGCCGTCCCGCTTGCCATCCCGGATCTCCACATCCGCCAGACCATTGTCCAGCAAAAAGGCAATGAACTGCCCTGTCTCAGGCGACATCTCAGTATACATTCTGCGAGTCGCCTCCAAGCAGGCTGCCGTGCTGCCGGGAACCGCCTTTTTCTCTGTGTCAGCATCCTTTCCTCCAGCTTCCACGCACACAGGCACAGGATTGCCCTCTGGGAAATACACACCGGAATCATATATGTACAGATGATCCAGGTTAAGTCTTTTCTTGCGTTCCTCCTCCAGCCTTCGGGACAAGGGCACAAAGTGCTTCTTCACAAGCTCTCTGAAAGCCTCCACCTCCTTTGGCCCATAGCCTATGCGCATCATACGGTAATAGCTCAGCTCCACATAGCTGGAAAACCCCATTACCTCCGCCTGCCTGCGCCGATTCTCTAGCAGCTTTTCAAAGATCTCCTCCAGCTCCTCTCTCTGGGCCTCCCAAGAATCCGAGATTGCCAAAGAAGCTGCCTTTCTGACCTCTCTGTCCGGCGACTGTGCAATAAGCCTCATCAAATTCCGCTTGCGCTTCTCACCCTCCCATTCCACGGTGGCGTTGGAGGTCAGCTGATTGTACCTGGCCAACAGTCTGTTTTCCTCCTGGGCCAGAGGAATCAGGCGGCTGTCAAAGCCACTCTGCCCAGCCTCCATTATGGAAAAGACATAGGAGCCCAGCTTCTCCTCTATGTCCTTGCGATAGGGTGAGGCCAGAATCAGCCGTTCAAACTGATTGGAGAGATCCCCAAGCTTTGGTCCTATCTCGTCATAATACGCCTGCTCTGCCGCGTAAAAGGCATCATTCACATTCATATCATGGCGGACATAGCATAAATCCATGGCTGTCATATCCGCTGTCAGCTGGTAGCGTTTTCTCATAACCGCCAGACAGCTCTCCGCATCGGTAGCCTTTCTGAATTCCTCCATCAGCTCCAGGTAGCGTACCTCTATTTCCTCATATGTCACTCTCTCGTAGGGCATCTCCGTAAAATGTACCATATTTCCTCCTATTCTTTCTTACTTTTTCCTGTTCCAGAACCCACTGATTCCCTGTATAATTACTATATCCAAATTTCATTTTATAACAAAAAAATATATTATCTGGAAATAGTATAGCATTCCTTTTTATTCTCTGCTATACT
>CANRZC010000255.1 GCA_947644185.1 uncultured Acetatifactor sp. | reverse complement strand
GTGATTATTGATGAAGCATATATTGATTTTGAGGAGATTAAAGTATGAAGAAATATCCTTACTTTCCTGCAGGCGATGGTCTGGCCTGCAGGGTGGCTGGGATTTTGGAGCAGCTGCAGATCATAGCCCGCCGGTACATAGGGGACAATCCGCCCCTGCCGTTTACCCTGCGGGCTATGCCTCGGAACTTTTTCAGGCAGGATCCGGGCGGTGGGTACCGAATTGACCTGGCTGAAAAACTGGGAAGCGGTACCAAAGGATATGCCATTGCAGCATGCAAGCTAAACATCCCAGTTCCAAAGGAAGTGTACCTGTCCATAGCCTGTCTGGGACCCTGTAAGCTGTGGCTCAATGGGGAGATGCTTTACTCGTCCACCTTTGAAGACGAAATCCATGTGGAGTGGCCCCACCGGCTGCAAACCACATTGCCGCAGGGGGAAAGCATAGTTGTGCTATTGTGCCGCCAGACAGTGGCTGGCTTTGGCTGTGTTCTGGGGCTGCCTCCGGTGACGCCCTGTTCTCCGCTCCCCTGGGAAAGGGGAATGGCAGGCTGGGCCTGGACAGAGCTTCTGCCTGAAATAACTACAGAGATGACTTCTGGACGGCTGGAAGAATTGCTGGAGTTGCCCTGGAGACATGCAGAATTTACCTCCATGCCATCTGCTACTCATGTGCTATGGACAAGAGCGCTGGGGCTGGAGGGGACCCAGATGAAACTGCCTCTTACCTGCCGGGGGAATGTGGACTGTTATGTAAACGGCAAATGGCTGCAGTCCTGGGAAGAGGGCGCGCACACACTGTCTATTTCCTTTCATGGACCCATGAACATTCATCTGGTAGGGGATTGCCAGATTGGGCCCCAGGAGTCGCTCCTTCAACCCATCCCAGTACAGGGCAGGAAGGAGCCATGGCTATGGGCCCCTATGGAGGAGGGTGAGACCTTTGACTACAAACAATATACCAGCCCTGTGGAGGCGCCTTGGCAGGATGTGCGTGTTTTCTATGAAGGGGCCTTTGGAGATATCTGGTGGATCAAGACCGGCAATAGCGCCTATGGCTCCTGGAATTATCCCATGGGTGTGACCCTGCAGGGATTGCTGCGGGCAGCGGATGTGACAGGCGCCAGTGAAATCAGGGACTATGCGGTTTCCCATATGGAGCAGTGCCTTTCCTGCTATGCGTATGCCTGCAGGGATGCGAAGCAGTACGGGGCTACAAATATAAATCCCGAACTGGTATCTCATGCCAATCTGGACCAGTTTGGGTCTATGGGAGCTGCTATGTTGGAATGTGCTGGTCATCGCTTGTACCCCCAGGTGGATAAGCTGGCAGAAGAATTCTATAGCTTTATTCGCCAGAAGCTTCCGAAGCTTCCAGACGGTACCTTCTGCAGGCGGGGAGGCGGTCCCCTGGATGTGGATACCATATGGGCGGATGATCTGTACATGGGAACTTCCTTCCTGATCCGTTACTATAAGCGATATGGAGCCCAGGAGGCACTTGACCTGGCGGCAGACCAGTTTATTCATTATACAAAACGATTGCTGCTTCCTGGGAATGTGCTCTCTCACGTATATGATCTGACACGGGACCAAAAGACAGGCATACCCTGGGGGCGCGGCAATGGCTGGGCACTGTTCTCTCTGTCTGAGCTGCTGGAGATTTTGCCCAAAGACCATGCAAAACGGGAAGAACTGCTGGGGATCTTTTGCCGCCTATCGGCGGGATATGCAGTTCTCCAGGACGAAAAAGGCTATTGGCATCAGGTGTTGACAGACGCATCCTCCTATGAGGAGACCTCCTGCACAGCAATGTTTACCTACGCTATGTGTAAGGGGCTGCGGTATGGGTGGTATCAGGATAGGGAAAGGTTTTTTGCCTGTGCACGGAAGGGGTGGGAAGCCATCTCTACTTACTCTGTAGACAAAGATGGCAATGTCCACGCTGTGTGCAAAGGATCTGGTTTTTCGTTCACAGAAGAATACTATCGGGAGGAGCTGTTCTGGATCACAAATGATAACCACGGCGTAGGCATTGTGTTGCTGGCAGGCAGTGAGATGGAACATCTTTTGGGAAATAGTCGACATTTGTCTACATCAGTGGTATACTAAAATGGTAAAATATAGGGGGAAGGGTGTATTAAGTTGAAGACAAATAAGAAAAGAATATTGCTGGACCTAAATCACCCCCAGCGCACTGCTTTGGTGGGGAAAGCCCTGTCATCGGAGGTGCGGCTGGAGATGCTAAAGCTTCTGATAGAGCGGTCAGCGAATATCGGCGAGATAGCGGCTGCGCTGGGACTGCCACAGTCATCGGCAGCCCTTCATGTGAAGGTTTTGGAAGAGGCAGGCATGATATCTGTCATCGAACAGCCCGGTGTGCGGGGGGCCCAGAAGGTCTGCGGTATTTCCTTTGAGGACATTTATATGAATGCCTTTCACCACAAGGTAGGCCAGGAAACCAGCAAGGTGCTTGAATTTGCCATGCCCATAGGGAATTACTTTGAGTGTGAGGTAGGGGGCAACTGCGGCATTATCAGTGAAAAGGGGTATCTGGGGGTGGAGGATTTCCCGTCCAGCTTTTATTGGCAGAATCGGGGAGAGGCCCAGCTGCTGTGGTTCAACACAGGCTTTGTGGAGTATCGTTTTCCCACACATCCCATGAAGAGCGGGAAGACCCAGGAGGTGTCCTTTTCCTTTGAGATCTGTTCAGAAGCCCCTGGATACCAGAATGATTGGCCATCGGATATCACTGTGTGGGTGAACGGGCAGGAGATTGTCACCATGACATTGCCGGGAGATTTCGGTGGCAGGAGAGGACGGCTGAATCCAGAATGGTGGGGGGACACTTTGACCCAGTATGGCCTGTATAAATCCATAAAGATAAACTCACTGGGATGCTATGAGGATGATATTAAATGCTCTAATCTCACAATGGAAGCCCTTCATCTGGAAGAGGGAAATTATGTGAGCTTTAAGCTGGGAGTCCGGCCGGATGCAGTCCATGTGGGCGGTATGAATCTGTTCGGTGAGAAATTTGGAGACTACGCTCAGGGGCTTGTGATGAAAGTCAGAGTGATTGACGGGGACTCCCTGCAGGAAGTATAGAGAATGAGGCCAGGAGAAGAGAGCATATGGAAAATGAGAAACTGATAGAAGATATTTTAAAGCATTTGGACAGAGAGACCCAGATGGGGGTAGTCCGCATGAGCGTTGAGATGGACCAGGAGAAAAGTGCTGCTGGGGAAGTCTCCCATAAGTGCTGTAATATGTATGGCCGCCCGGCCAGCGAGACGGTAGGGCTTCTGGACTGTTACACAGATATGAATGCTGGAAAGCCTGACAATGAGCGCTGAGAGAAGCCGGTAAAACAGGACCCACTCTAAAGCAGCGGCCTGTTTTACGGCTGTCATAGTTTAATGCTCTGTAGAAACTTCAGCCACGGACTTGCGCACCACCAAGGATACGTCAGACAAAAGCTTTACCGAGGCCCCATCGAACTTCCCCTGTAGCCTGCTTAGGAGCAGATAGGCAGTGTTGGCACCGATCTCGGTGAAATTCTGTCTAACTGTAGTCAGCTCTCTCTCCACATCAGGGGAGGCGGGCCAGTCATCAAAACCGATGATAGACACATCTTCTGGGATGCGAAGTCCTCTTTCTCGTAAATTGTACATCATTTCAACAGCCAATCTGTCATTGCAGCAAAATACAGCAGTGACATCTCCAGCTTTTATCTGTGTACAGAGCACATCGTAGTCCACATTTATAATAAGATTTTCAGAGGACACCATATGTCCGGCTCTGCGCATCATGCTACAGAAGCCATCATAACGTTCCTGCTCTGACTTTAAGAAGAAATGATATCCGGCAAAGCGTATTTTTGTGTGTCCATGTTCTAAAAGTAGCTCAGTAGCCATAGAGCCGCCGTCATAATTGTTACAGC